>CAJUFR010000056.1 GCA_910585525.1 uncultured Angelakisella sp. | reverse complement strand
TTCCCCACCCACAAGGAAGCCTTTATGGAACTGGTGAAGGTGCTCACCACCGGCGAGGGCAAGGTCATCGACGACGTGGCGGAGATCGCCGCCATCGGCCACCGGGTGCTCCACGGCGGGGAGATCTACAAGGTCTCCAGCGTGGTGGACGAGAAACTCATCAGCACCGTGGAGGAACTCTCCGAACTTGGGCCTCTCCACAATCCCCCCCAGGCGGTGGCCATGCGGGCCTGCCGTGACGTCTTTGGGGAGAAGGTCCCCATGGTGGCGGTGTTCGATACCTCCTTCCACCAGACCATGCCCCCCAAGGCCTACATGTTCGGCATCCCCTACGAGTATTACGAGAAGTATTCCATCCGCCGCTACGGCTTCCACGGCACCAGCCACCGGTACGTCTCCGGCCGGTACAAGGAACTCACCGGCGGGGTCCACAACCTTATCACCTGCCACATGGGCAACGGCTCCTCCATCTCCGCCATCCAGGACGGCAAGGTGATGGATACCTCCATGGGCCTCACCCCCCTGGACGGCTTCGTCATGGGCACCCGCTGCGGCGGCATCGATCCCTCGGTGGTGACCTACGTGATGAACAAGGAGGGCTTCACCCCCGACCAGATGTCCAACCTGATGAACAAGAAGTCGGGCTTCCTGGGCATCTCCGGCGTCTCCTCCGACTGCCGTGACATCAAGAACGCCGCCGCCGAGGGCAATTCTCGTGCCCAGCTGGCCCTGGATATGCTGGTGTACCAGGTGAAGAAGGTCATCGGCGGCTACGCTGCCGGGATGGGCGGCATCGACGCCCTGGTCTTTACCGGCGGCATTGGTGAGAACGACGCCTCCATCCGCGCGGCCATCTGCTCCGACCTGGAGTTCATGGGCCTGACCATCGACGAGAAGGCCAACAACACCCGCAGCGAGGCCCGCATCTCCATCACC
Organism: uncultured Angelakisella sp.; assembly: GCA_910585525.1. GTDB lineage: Bacteria > Bacillota > Clostridia > Oscillospirales > Ruminococcaceae > Angelakisella. The sequence continues at coordinate 12,834 of CAJUFR010000056.1, read as the reverse complement.
GGCGCCAAGGTGGACGTCTGGGTCATCCCCACCAACGAGGAGATCCTCATCGCCCGGGATACGGTGGAACTTTCCGGGCTCAAGTAAAGCCTGGTCCTGTACAAAAAGAACTGCCCCCGCTCCTGCTGGTCAACAGGGGCGGGGGCGGTTTTATTTTTCAGGCGGGTCGAGTTTTAGTTTTTGCAGGTCCTCAAGGGGGAGGTCAGTATATTGGGCGATCTCCTCCAGAGACATGACGCCTTTGGCTATCATTTTTTTTGCGATAATAATTGCCGTTTCCCTTGTGGCTTCCTCTCGCTCCTGCAAGCACATCTCCTCCAATACCTTACACATTTCCCTCACTCCTTTCGGCTCCTGTTTCAGGTATCTTGTCCGCCGGGCGATCAGTTCAAAGTTCATATCCTCGGCATTGGTGCAGTGGAAGTCGTGCATCAGCCTGCCAATGTCCGAATCGCCCCGGTATTCGCTGTTTACATAAAGAATATGCTCTCCGTCGTCAAAGGGCCTGCCGGTGAGCAGGTTCATCCGTTCCACCGGGTAGACAGGTTCCCCCAGGCCGTAGATGTCCTTTTCCACGATAAATATGGTATAGGTGTCCGGCAGTTCCCGGAACTCCTGGCCGGCGGACAGGTTCTCCACATCCATGACGCTGGAGTGGTACCTTGCCCGGTGGGGGTCGGCGCCTTTGTCAGCCCGCTGTATCTCCAGGTCATATTTTTTCCCGGTGGCGTCGGTCCCGTAGGCGTCCAGGCAAAGGGAGCGCGCCCCCGCCAGCCGCTTCATGTCCTTCTGGGTCTGGCAATCGGTGATGATCAGGTCCGGCTTGCCGGTGATGATGCGCAGCACCAGCTGTGCCAAGGGGATGTTGTCCTTGAAGAGACAGCGCATAAAGTCGTCGTCGATGGGCCGCAGGCCACGCAGCCGCTGCAGGTTTTGCTGGTGCCGCAGTTCCTCCCTGGTCATGGTGATCACCGCCTTTCGTGTGTATAGCCGCCCCTGCTATATCCATGCTACCACAAACCGCCCCGTTTTTCAAGGACAGAAAACGCCCCTGTGCCCAAAGGGGGCAAAGGAGCGAAAAAAGCGGGAGCCCTACCGCCCCCGGAACAGCAGCGGCAGGCAGCCGATGCCGCCCATGGCCGCCAGGGTGTAGGCCACCCGCCCGGCGATGGTGGTGGCGCCCCCCAGGTAGAGGGACACCAGGTCCAGCTGGAACAGCCCCACCAGACCCCAGTTCACCCCGCCGGCGATGGCCAGCAGCAGCGCCAGCTTCTCCAGCATCCCCATCCCTCCCCTTGTCCCGGACATGGTTTTCCTTATTATAATGCCCCCGCCCCCGATTATTCCCCGGGAGGCCAAAAACCGCTCCCCATCCTGAGATGGAGAGCGGTTTTTTCTGCCTTTGGGGAAGGCGGTCAGTCCTCCGCCGGGGGCGGCTGCAGCTGGGCCCGGCTGGATTCCATGGCCTTGGCCAGTTCCTCCCGGTGGATCTTCTGGCGCTTGATGACCTTCTGACGGCTGAATTCCTCCCGGTCCTTCTCCTCCAGGGCGTCGGTGATGAACTTGCTGGAGTATTCAAAGCCGGGGATGATGATGTTCTTCAGGGCGTTGGCACGGCTCTGGGTCTTTTTGATGGCGTTGGCCAGGCGGTAGATGCTGTTTTCCACCTCCGCCAGACGGGCGGTCATCAGCTTTACCCGATGGAAGCTGAGGTAGGCGTTATCCAGCTGGGAGTTGGTGCCGTACAGGCCGTAGGTCACCTCCGGGTCCTCCGGGGCGTCCAGGGTGACGGTGGGCAGTTCCACCCCCATGACGCTGCGGTACTGGATGTCCAGGCCGTTCTCGATGGGGATGCCGTTTTCGATGTCCTCGATGACCCCCAGGGTGATGTTGGCCCGCTGGAGGGCCACATAGGCCCGGGCGTAGGTGGAACTGATCTGGCCCCGCAGCTTTTTGGCGCTGTCGATCATGGTCATCAATTCCCGGATGAGGATGTTGCGCTTGCGGTCCAGCAGGTCGAAGCCCATCCGGGCCAGCTGGAGGGATTTCTTGACATTGATGAGATTCCCCTTGGTGGGGAAGATGTTCTCGGTCCGCATTCTCGCTCCCTCCTATCCTGTTCAGCCCTTGAACATTTTGGCGTTCTCCGGCTTGTAATGCTTCTCCAGCATCTCCTTGTCCACACGGTCCAGTTCCTCCATGGGCAGCATGGAGAGCAGGTCCCACCCAAGGTCCAGGGTCTGGTCGATGGTGCGGTTCTCGTCCTCCCCCTGGCCCAGGAAGTGCTCCTCGAACTTCTGGCCGAAGCGCAGGTACTCCTTGTCGATGGGGGAGAGTTCCTCCTCGCCGATGACCGAGGCCAAACTCCGGGCGTCCTGCACCTTGGCGTAGCAGGCGAACAGCTGGTTGCTGACGGCGCTGTGGTCCACCCGGGTGTACCCCTCGCCGATGCCGTCCTTCATCAGACGGGAAAGGCTGGGCAGCACCGAGATGGGGGGATAGACCCCCATCAGGTCCAAGCCGCGGTCCAGCACGATCTGCCCCTCGGTGATGTAGCCGGTGAGGTCCGGCACCGGGTGGGTGATGTCGTCGTTGGGCATGGTGAGGATGGGGATCTGGGTCACCGAGCCGCTGCGGCCGTTGATGACCCCCGCCCGTTCGTAGAGGGAGGCCAGGTCGGAGTAGAGGTAGCCGGGGTAGCCCTTACGGCCGGGGATCTCCCCCTTGGAGGAGGAGAACTCACGGAGGGCCTCGGCGTAGGAGGTCATATCGGTGAGGATGACCAGTACGTGCATGTTCTGCTCAAAGGCCAGGTACTCCGCCACGGTGAGGGCGCACCGGGGGGTGAGGATACGCTCGATGATGGGGTCGTTGGAGAGGTTCAGGAACATGACCACGTTTTTCATGACCCCGTTCTTCTCAAAGGAGGAACGGAAGTAGTCGGCCACATCGTTTTTGACGCCCATGGCGGCAAAGACCACGCAGAATTTGGAATCCGGGTCCTCCTTGCCGTCCTTGGTGATCTGGGCCTGGCTGACGATCTGCACCGCCAGCTTGTTGTGGTTCATACCGGAACCGGAGAAGATAGGCAGCTTCTGGCCCCGGATAAGGGTCATCAGGGCGTCGATGGAGGAGATGCCGGTGCGGATGTAGTTCCGGGGGTAGGTCCGGGAGACGGGGTTGATGGGCTGGCCGTTGATATCCCGGTGGACCTCGGCGAACACCTCCCCAAGGCCGTCGATGGGCTTGCCGCTGCCGCTGAAGACACGGCCCAGCACCTCCGGGGAGAGGGCCATCTCCATGGGGTGGCCCAGCAGGCGGGTGCGGGTGTTGGTGAGGGAAAGACCGGTGGTCCCCTCGAACACCTGGATCACCGCCTTTTCCCCCTCCAGGCTGACGATACGCCCGTCACGGCTGGTGCCGTCCTCCAGTTCCAGGCTCACCATCTCCTCAAAGCTGGCGCCCTGGACATGGTCCAGCACCACCAGAGGGCCGTTGATCTCCTTGAGTCCGACAAATTGTAAACTCATTTTTTAGCCCTCCTTTCTTAAACTTCCGCCTGGGCGGCGTCGTCCTTGGCGTCGGGGACGTAGACCTTGGCCAGGTTCAGTTCCACTTCCCGCTTGTACTGGTCGAACATCTCCAGCTTGTCGTTGGGGATGTCGTACTTCATCTTGATGATGAGGTCGAAAAGCCCGGTCTCCAGGATGCTGCCGATGGGGGCGCCCCGGTTCACCAGTTCCTTGGACTTGTCGTAGAGGTAGAGCACCAGGTCCATCATCATCAGCTGCTTTTCCAGGGAGACATAGGTGTCGTCCTTGTGGTAGGCGTTCTGCTGCAGGATGCCCACCCGGATGACACGGCAGGTCTCGATGACCAGCTTCTGGTCGTCGGGGAGGACGTCGGCGCCGATGAGTTTGACGATCTCCATCAGCTTCTCCTCCTCGTGGAGGAGGGTCACCAGCCGCTGGCGCTTGCGGGTGAAGGTGGGGTCCACGTTCTCCTTGTACCAGCCCCGCAGGTCGTCCAGATACTCGCTGTAGCTGGTGATCCAGTTGATGGCGGGGTAGTGCCGGGCGTAGGCCAGGGACTTATCCAGCGCCCAGAAGCAGCGGACGAAACGCTTGGTGTTCTGGGTCACCGGCTCCGAGAAGTCGGAGCCCTGGGGGCTGACGGCGCCGATGATGGTCACCGAGCCCTCCGCCCCGCAGAGGGTGTTCATGTAGCCCGCCCGCTCGTAGAAGCCGGAAAGGCGGCTGGGCAGGTAGGCGGGGAAGCCTTCCTCGGCGGGCATCTCCTCCAGGCGGCCGCTGATCTCCCGCAGCGCCTCGGCCCAGCGGCTGGTGGAGTCGGCCATGATGGCCACGTGGTAGCCCATGTCACGGTAGTATTCCGCCAGGGTGATGCCGGTGTAGATGGACGCCTCCCGGGCGGCCACCGGCATGTTGGAGGTGTTGGCGATCAGCACCGTCCGGTCGGTCAGCGCCTTGCCGGATTTGGGGTCGATCAGGTGGCTGAACTCCTCCAGCACCTGGGTCATCTCGTTGCCGCGCTCGCCGCAGCCGATGTAAACGATCAGGTCGGCGTCACACCACTTGGCCAGCTGGTGCTGGGTCATGGTCTTGCCGGTGCCGAACCCCCCGGGCACGGCGGCGGTGCCGCCCTTGGCGATGGGGAAGAGGGTGTCGATGACACGCTGGCCGGTGACCAGGGGCCGGGTGATGGGCATCCGGCTGGCCACCGGGCGGGCGGTACGGATGGGCCACTTCTGGGTGAGGGTGAGGACATGCTCCTTCCCATCACCGTCGGTGAGTTTCACCAGGGGCTCGTCGATGTTGTAGCTGCCGTCCGGGGCGCACCAGGTGACGGTGCCGGAAAGCTCCGGGTGCAGCAGGGCCTTGTGGGTGATAAGGCTGGTCTCGGGGCAGGAGGCGAAGGGCTGGCCCCCCGCCAGGGTGTCCCCGGGCTTCACCAGCAGGGTGACCTCCCACTTTTTCTCCCGGTCCAGGGCGGAGACATCCCCGCCCTCGCTGATAAAGGCGCCGGAAAGGGCCTCCATCTCCCGCAGGGGGCGCTGGATGCCGTCAAAGATGTTGGAGAGGATGCCGGGGGCCAGGGTGGCGCAGATGGGGGAACCGGTAGGCTCCACCGGTTCCCCGGGGCGCAGCCCGGTGGTGCTTTCGTATACCTGGATGGTGGTGACGCTGTCGCTGATGGAGATGACCTCCCCCACCAGTCGCTTGTTGCCCACCAGGACCATCTCCTGCATGGAGAAGTCCCGGGACCCCCGCACCGTCACCACCGGTCCGTTGATGGAAAAGATGACGTTCTGATTCACATTTTCACCGCCATTTCTCCGCGCCGCCCAACCTGGCGGCACGGCGTGGTTGTTGTAGTTAGGTGATGGTCAGGCCGGAGTGGGAGTAGAACCAGGGCTTCTGGTCCTCCAGGCGGCTGTCCAATGTCTCGTCCAGGAAGATGCCGGAGGACTGGTTCATCACCTTGATGCCCCCAATCTTGATGGCCTCGTCGGCCAGGATGCGCACGTTTTTGCCGAAGTGCTCCCCCAGCTTGGCGGAAAGATGGTAGTCGTCCCGCCGCAGCATGACGATGGTGCCCTCCATGGGGCAGCGGGCCCCCAGTTCCTTGGCGATCTCGTTCATCAGTTCATGGTAGGCCGGGGTCCGGGTGAAGTCCAGCAGACGGCGCTTCACCTGCTCGAACACCGCCCGGGTGATCTCCTCCCGGCGCAGCAGCAGGTCCTGGCGCTCCTTGGTCTCCTTCTGGGAGACACTGCGGGTGGCGCTGGTGTGTATCTCGGTGATCTCGTCCTGGATGCGGCTGTAGAGTTCCTGGAGGACCTCCTCCTCCGCCTTCTTCATGGCGGTCTCCTTGAACTCCCGGGCCTGGTCCTGCAGCTTCTGGGCCTGGGCGCCGGCTTCCGCCATCACCGATTGCTGTATCATCTCAAAGCGTTCCTCGATGGTTGCCACTATTTTCACACCCTTTCTGGTTGGGATAGGGTCAGATATGCTTCATCAGATGGAGATGCCCACCGCTTCCTTGACGTAGCGGGTGATGGCGTCGGAAAGCTGCCCCGCCCCGTGGCGGTCGGTGACCTCCACGATCAGGGGCCGCTTGCGGTTCAGCTTCAGGTCGTACACCAGGTCGGGGCAGAGACTGATGAGCCGGTTGGTCATCAGCACCACGCCTATCTCCGGGTCGTCCATCACCCGTGTCAGCTCCCGTTCCACCTCGGCGGCCTCGTGGATCACCACGCCGTCGATGCCGGCCAGGCGCATCCCCATCTTGGTGTCGATGTTATCACTGAGGAGATAGAACTTCATGGATCATTCCTCCTCCTGGTTTTTGTTACAGGTTGTTGATGATCAGGATGGAGATCAGCAGGCCGTAAAGGGCGACACCTTCACCCAGGGCCACAAAGATCAGGGCCTTACCGAAGGCCTTGGGGTCTTCGGAGAAAGCGCCGATGGCGGCAGGGGCAGCGGCAGCGACGGCGATACCGGCGCCGATGCAGGAGAAGCCGGTGACCAGGGCGGCAGCCAGGTACGCAAGGCCGGAGCCGATGGTCATGCCGGATTCCATGGCGGCGGCAGCGGCGGCGGGAGCCTCAGCCAGGGTGACGAAGCCGCCCATGGGGATGATGACCATCAGGGCGGCCACCCCGAAGAAGGCGCAGAGGTTAAAGACAACAGCGTGCTTGGCCTTTTTGCCGGTGGTGATACCCTTGTAGATGGGCAGCAGCGGCATCATCAGCATCAGGACAGCGGCCAGGGGAAGCAGAAAGAATGTGGCGTTCATATTCGGATACCTCCAAATTTAATGTTTTATTCGGATCGACATGGCCCGTGGGCACTTTTCACATGGTCTCCTGGATGGAGTAGTCCACCTCGGCGGGGATGAAGGGGCTGCCCTCGCCGTTAAAGAAGCGGCTGAATATCTCGTAGAACTCCAGGCGAAGCACCTGGATGCCCACGATAAGGCCCTCCATGCCCATTACAAAGATGTTGCCGATGACGATGACGATGGGGCTGCCGATGCCGCCCACCATGCCGGAGAGGGTGAACACCACCACCATCATGCCGGCGTGGACCAGCACGAAGGCCCCGACACGGAGGAAGGACATGGTGTTGGTGACAAAGCTGAGGAGCACTTCAAACATCTCGAAGAAACTCTCCACCACAAAGCCGCCCACCCCTTCGTGGAACAGTTCCCTTTCCCCCCGGATCAGCTTGCCCAGGGGTTCCTTGGCGAACATCACCAGCAGCGGCACCACAAAGAAGGGGACGATGTAGAGGGGGGTGAGGACGTTGATCTGGAGCACCATGGTGGCCACCACGGCGAACAGCACCGCCAGGTAGAACACCAGCCCGGCCAGGCCGTTGTTGGAGAGGAGCACCCGTTCCCAATCCCGGCGCCGCAGCCCCAGGATGATGTTGAAGCCGATAGAGGCGATGATGACAAAGGCGCCCACCGCCACGGCGGCCAGCAGCAGGAAGTTGGTGTAGCTGCTTTCCATCACCTCGATGAGGTGGGAGCGGCCGAACAGCACCTGGTGGACAGGGGTGAGCAGCGTCTCGAAGCCGAACACCGACCCGTACAGGAAGCCGAACACCATGGAGGAAAGGCCCACCCGGGACATGATGCCTCCCAGGGCCATCCCCTTCTTTTTGTAGAGGAAGGCGCCCAACAGGGTGACAACGAACCCCTGGCCCAGGTCACCGAACATGATGCCGAAGAGAAGGATGTAGGTGGCAGCCACATAGGGGGTGGGGTCCATGTCCTGGTAGGAGGGCAGGCCGTACATGTCCACGAACATCTCAAAGGGCTTGACGAACCAGTTGTTTTTCAGGCGCACCGGCACGGTGAGCCGGGGCTCCTCGCTGGGGTCTTTCAGGGCGACAGTGACCTTGTCCATGTCCGCGAAGATGCCGGAGAACCGCTTCTCCTCCTTGCGGGGGATGTAGCCCAGCACCACGAAGCCGTTTTTGACAAAAGCGGCCTTGTCCCGAAGTTCAAAGGCCTTGCCCAGCATGCACAGCTTGGCGTACAGCTTCTGCACCCGTGTCTGCTCCCCTGTGGCGATGGCGGCGATCTTTCCTTTGATCTCCTCCAGCGCCGCCTGCTCCCGCTTCAGGTCCCCCTCGATGAAGTTCAGCGCCTCCTGGGGGGTGCCGTGGGCGTAGTCCGGCACCCGGATACGCTCGAAGTAAAGGGACTGGAACAGGCCGTCGATCTGCTGGGCGTCGGCCGAGGCGCAGAGGTAGAGGCACCAGTTGTAGCTGCCGTCCTCCCCGAAGGAGAAGATGAGGAAGGGCCGGTCGCTGTAGCTGCGCAGCTTCTGGTAGCTGTCATTGGGCAGCCGCCCGAACCGGATCTTGATGTACTTGCAGGCGAAGAGGCTGTCCAGGTCCAGTTCCATGCTGGTAAAGTGCCCCAGCCGCTGTAACGCCATGCTGTGGGACTCGATCAGCTGCTCCGAGCCCCGCTTCTTTGCCAGCAGCTTTTTCAGTTTGGCGTCCAGGCCGTCGATGTAGCTTCCGAAGTCCTTGTTGTCAAGGTCCAGCCCGTCGAAGCCGGCGTTGCCGAGATCTATGTCCGCGTCCTTGGCGATGGCCCCCAGCCTTTTGGCAAGGCCAGCGTAGGGGTTCTCCTCCTTCATGGTGGAGATGCCGGAGGAGTATTCGCTGAAGTTGCCGGCGGTCTCCGGGTGGAAGCTGCCGGAATCCAGGCAGCGCAGCAGCACTTCGTCCAGCTGCGCCCCCTCCCCCCGGATGGTCACCAGGGACATTTTTTCAATGGACATAGACTTCACCACCTTTCTTGCGTTTATATTTTTATCACTGTGAGCTGAGCATCCCCCGCATCTCCTCCACCGGCAGGCCGTAGCGCACCGATTCGATGATGTTGATGATGTCATCCAGTTCGATCTCCAGCTGGGCCATATAGGCCTGGAGCACCACCTCCGGGTGGCGGGAATTGCGCAGGTCCCGTTTGCTCTGCTTGGCCCGCAGGCGGAGGATGATGTTTTCGATGAAGTCTCCGCCGTGGTCCGCCCCCTCCGGGGCAAGGCCGGCGTTTTCCAGCAGGGCGTGGAGTTGGGCGGTGCTTTCCGCCTGGATCAGCTGCTGGATGAGTTTATCGCTGGGGGTGCGGAAGGGGAGCAGGCTCCTGCGGATGTACTCCTCCCCGCTGTGGAAGAACCGCTTGAGACGGTAGGCCTGGACCAGGTTCTCGTAGCCGATGCGCCGGTAGATGACCTCCCGGGTGGCCGCTCTGGCGTCCCCCGTGAGTTCCCGGTCGATGGTGGTGAGCAGCTGCTTATAATAATAGGTAGAGAAAGCCTGCTCGCAGCCCATCAGGTCGATCTGGCCCGACTGGTCCGGGGGGAAGCGGTGAAGGATCTTGCCGTAGGGGGTGTCCCCAAAGAAGTCCAGCAGTTCCCGGTAGCTGCCCACCTCCACCAGTTTTTCCAGGTCGTAGCTGGTGTGGCCCACCAGCCGCCGGTCATAGTGGAAGTCGTACTGGCCGGACGCCTGGCCCTGGCCCTTGCCGCTAAGGTACCGCAGCAGACCCAGCAGCTGCTGGATCTCCTCCCGGAAGTAGAGGTAGCGGTACAGCTTTTGCTGGCCGAAGTTGTAGGCGATGAGCCGCTGGTACTGGAAGTAGCGGAAGCTGCGCAGCAGGTTTTCCAGCTGGCCCCGGTGGATGGCGGCGGCGTCCACCTGCCCCAGCACCTCCCGGTAGTGGGTGTTGTCCCGCAGGTAGGCCGCCGCGTCCCCCACGGTGCGCTTTTTCATCAGCTCCTCGTAGTCCGCCGCGGTCACCCTGTGTCCGTACATCGCCCTGGCCTTGGCGGCGATGGCTTTGTTGGAAAAGGACCCCAGCATACCAACACTCCTTTCCTGGCGCGCCGCCGGGGATGGCGGAACGCCCGCGTTCTTCCCGGGCCGGGGGGGCCCGGGGCCTGGGTCACTTCTGGACACACCGCTGGAAGATCTCCTCCTCCCACTGGGCGTGCCGCTCCTGGTAGGTCTTTTCCAGCCCCTCCATCAGGGCCTGGTACCGCTGGGAGATGCTCTCCAACTCCGCCTGGGATGCTTTGCCCTCCTGGTCCCGGACGACGCCGATGCGCTGCACCGCCTTTTCGGTGTAGGTCTGGCGGAAACGCTCCATGTCCCGTTCGGTGTTGGCAAGGGTGTCGTCCAGTGCTTCCTGGGCGTCCTCCACCATGGCGCAGGCCTTGCGGTCCAGTTCCACCAGCCGGGCCAGGATGTTGTCGTCACCACTTCTCATCTAGTTCCCTCCCTTCCAAAAGGGGGAATCTCCCCCACTGTCGTTGGGATACCATACATGGGATATGATACACTGGAAATGTTTTTTTTGCAAGGAACCCTGGTGGAGAAAAAACAACGTCTTTTGCCGGTAAAAGGGGTTATTATGACTAAAAAATGAACAGGGTTTAAGATGTTCTGCCGCCGTCTCCCGGCGGGACGGCGGGGAAAAAACGGCCTGGCTGGCCCGTTTTGCAATATCAGTGCGCAAAATCCTGCAAATGAGGGGCGGGGAGGCAAAAATATTTTAAAGAAAAATTGTAAAAAACCTGTACACACAGCTGGTTTCGTGGTACAATAGGGGCATCGTCCCGGCGGGGAGCATAGATAGAAATGACGGAACGCCTGCTTCTGTCCGTCACCACGCCGGTCCCCGGCCCCTTTTTGGGGGCGGAGGGAGGAAACTTGCTTTGGGAGAGATCGCTTTATGAAGCTGAATGTTTTTGACAGCCATGTTCATACCAACTATTCCCACGACGCCCATTCCACCCTGGAGGAGGTCTGCGCCTTTGCCCGGGACCACGGTGTGATGGGGTTGGCCTTTACAGACCATTACGAATGTGACATCCCCGACCAGCGCCGGGGGTTCCCCCAGGTGCTGGAGGAGATCCCCCGGCTCCAGGAGCAGCACAAGGGCTGGCTGCGGATCACCAAGGGGGTGGAGTTGGGGCAGCCCCAACTCTTCCCGGAGGTGGCGGAGGAATTGCTGGTCCGGGGGGATCTGGACTTTGTTTTGGGTTCCATCCATTCCCTCAGCCCGGGGGAGGATATCTGCGACATCAACTTCAACGACCCGTCGGTGCAGGTGTCCGCCGTGCTGGAGCAGTATTTCCGGGCCTGCTACGACCTGGCCCTTTGGGGCAGGTTCGACGTCATGGCCCATCTGGGGTACCCGGAGCGGTACATCTGGGGGAAGTACCGCATCCCGGTGGACTTCACCCCCTATGAGGATATCATCCACGAGACGCTGAAAACGCTGGTGGAGACCGGCAAGGGCCTGGAGGTGAACACCTCCGGCTACCGCCAGGGGCTGGGCAAGACCATCCCGGTGCTGTGGATCATCCGGGACTACTACCAGCTGGGGGGGCGTGTCGTCACCCTGGGCAGCGACGCCCACCAAGCCGCCGACCTGGCCGCCGACTTCGATGTGGCCATGGATATCCTCACCGGCGTGGGCTTCCGCTACTTTGCCTTCTACCGCCAGCGCCAGCCAGTGATGCTGAAACTGATCTAAAGGAGATATAAACATAAAAAAGAGGACCCGATCACGGGTCCTCCCAGGCTGTAGAAAAACTCTCCCCATAAGAGGGTCTGTCGGTCAAGAGGGGGAAAAAGTGTGAAAAGGGGGGGTGAAAACCCCCTCTTTTCGCGTCGAGCGACCGAAGGAAGCGGATAAGCCCCGCCGTAGCGGCGGGCCTCAGCTTGTCGAAAAGACTTTTTCGACAAGCTGAGAGGACCCGATCACGGGTCCTCTTTTGCTGTGTATTTTTACTCCTGGTCCTCCAGCATCTCGTCCAGGGTGTCGATGAGCATCTCGATGTCGATGGGCTTGGCGATGTGGCCGTTCATGCCGCTGCGCAGCGCCTCCTGCTTATCCTCCCCGAAGGCGTTGGCGGTCATGGCCAGGATGGGGATGTTGGCCAGCCGCTGGTTTTCCAGCTTGCGGATGGCCCGGGTGGCCTCGTAGCCGTTCATCACCGGCATCTGCACGTCCATAAGGATCAGCTGGTAGTAGCCGGGCTGGGACCGGGTGAGCATCTCCACCGCCACCTGGCCGTTTTCCGCCACCTCGGTGGTGAAGCCCGCCTCCTCCAGGATGGCGGTGGCGATCTCCTGGTTCAGTTCGTTGTCCTCCACCAGCAGGATGCGCCCGGTCCGCACCGAGCGGCGGACCTTGGTGGTGGCCTCGGTCTGCTTGTCGGCCCGGACGATGGAGTTGAGACAGCCCCGCAGTTCGGACAGGAACAGCGGCTTGCTGCAGAAGGCGGTGACACCGGCCTCCCGGGCCTCTTCCTCGATATCCGCCCAGTCGTAGGCGGTGAGGACGATGATGGGCACGTCCTTGCCGGTCTCCTGCCGGATGCGGCGGGCCACCTCGATGCCGTTCATATCCGGCAGCAGCCAGTCGATGATATAGACGAAGTAGTGATCGTCCCGCATCACCGCCTGCCGGGTGCGAAGCACCGCTTCCTTGCCGGAGAGGGTCCATTCCGCCCGCAGGCCGATCTCCCCCAGCATGCAGGAGACGCTGTCGCAGGTGTTGAAGTCGTCGTCCACCACCAGCGCCCGCAGCCCGGCCAGTTCCGGGATGGCGGGGGGCTCCTTGGGTTTGCCGCTGAGGCGGAAGGTGAAGGCGACGATGCACTCGGTGCCGACCCCCTGCCTGCTCTTCACCTCGATGGTGCCGTTCATCATGTCCACGATGTTTTTGGTGATGGCCATCCCCAGGCCGGTGCCCTGGATGCCGCTGATGGTGGAG
>CAJUFR010000055.1 GCA_910585525.1 uncultured Angelakisella sp. | reverse complement strand
TGCCTTGGCGGCTCGATGCTTGGTTGGGCGGCTGGCTGCGGGGTGGGATATGGTTTGCAGCTGGTAAAGTGGGTAGCTGCGCCCGCTCCCTCCTTGAAGTTGGCCTGATAAGGTGCCTCCGGCGGATTTTTAGTTCCCTGCGGGGGGTATGGTCCCTTTGGGGCCGATCTCTCTGTTGCCTGCGGGTGTCCAACCTTCTCCCTCTCAAAAAACACCCCCACCCCAAAACACCTCTACCAAAAAACACCCCTACCAAAAAGCAGGGAGCCCGTTGGGCTCCCTGCTTTTTGGTGCGCCGGCCTGGGTTGCAGGCCGGGAAAAGTATTTTTCGGTTTTTCGGGTCGGAAACAAAGGGTGGAAAGGGGCTGATTACTTCAGCTCCACCTTGGCGCCGGCTTCCTCCAGCTTCTTCTTCAGTTCCTCGGCGTCGGCGGTGGGGACAGCCTCCTTGATGGCCTTGGGGGCGTTGTCCACCAGTTCCTTGGCCTCCTTCAGGCCCAGGCCGGTGATCTCCTTCACCAGCTTGATGACGGGCATCTTGGAAGCGCCGGGATCCACCAGGACCACGTCGAACTCGGTCTTGGCATCGGCGGCAGGGGCGGCATCGGCGGGGCCGGTCACCATGACGGGGGCGGCGGCGGAGACGCCGAACTCCTCCTCGATGGCCTTGACCAGTTCGGCCAGTTCCATGACGGTGAGGGTCTTTACTTCTTCAACAAATTTGGTGATCTTCTCAGAAGCCATTACAGTTACCTCCTATACGATCTTGTGTGTGATCGGTAGTTTTTTGTTACTCGGCGGCGGGGGCCTCGGCGGCTTCGCCGGGGACGGCGCCCTCGGCCTGCTTCTCGGCCACGGCGTTGAGGGCCACGGCCAGGCCGCGGATGTTGCCGTTGAGGGCCATGCACAGCATGGTCAGCAGTTCGGTCTTGCCGGGGAGCTTCGCGACACGCTCCACGCCGGCGGCGTCCAGGACGTCCTTCTCCATGAAGCCCGCCTTGATGGTGAACTTGCCCTTGGAGTCGTCCGCGAACTTTTGCAGGATCTTGGCCGCGGCGATGGGGTCCTCCTCCGACAGGGCGAAGGCGGTGGTGCCGGTCATTGATTCGGCCAGGGCGGCGAAGCCGCTGTCCTGGGCGGCACGGCGCATGATGTTGTTTTTGATGACGGCGTAGTGGACACCGGCCTCCCGCAGCTCCTTACGCAGCTTGGTGTCGTCCGCCACGGTGATGCCGCGGTAGTCCACCAGCACGCCGGCGACAGACTTTTCGATGCGGGCCTTGAGGGCGTCCACCTGCTCCTGCTTTGCCTGGATGATGTTCTTGTTAGCCAAAATGATTCACCTCCCAAGATAAACTGTGAGAAAAAGCGAAAAACGAAAAAACTCTTTCCAACGCACCGTGGAAAGAGCGTAACAGCACAAAATGGCTCGTACCTCATTCCTCGGCAGGCGGTCAGCACCATTATGTCCGCCGGGGCGGACACCTGCTGTCTTTGGATGAAACAGCATGACCTATTATAGTGGACCGGGCGGGGGTTGTCAAGGGGGAAAACAGAGGTCTTACCCCTTTTTCTGCCCCAGCTTGTTCTCTGTCCCCGCCAGCAGGCGCCTGATGTTGCTCCGGTGGGCCCAGAGCACCAGCGCCGCCATCAGGAAGGCGCAGAGCAGTATCACCCACAGGGAGGGGCGGAGGAGCGTCACCCAGCCAACCTCCTGCCACCAGCTGGGGGGCAGGTTCATAAAGACGATGGCAAAGGGGTAGAGGGCCGCCACCGTCACCGAGCCCAGGGAGACGTACCGGCTGAAAAACACCACCCCCAGGAACACCACCGCCAGCCCCAAGCAGACGGGCAGACTGCTGTAGAGGATGAAGCCGGCGGCGGTGGCCACCCCCTTGCCCCCCCGGAAGCCGAAAAAGACAGGGAACATGTGCCCCATCACAGCGAACAGCCCCGCCAGGTACATGGTGACAGGGCCGCCCAGCTCCAGGCCGATCCACCCGGCCAAAAAGCCCTTGGCGGCGTCCCCCAGCAGCACCAGGACGGCGGACAGCTTGCCGTAGGTGCGCAGGGTGTTGGTCATCCCGGCGTTGCCGCTGCCGTGGCGGCGGATGTCGTCCCGGTACCGCATCCGGCTGAGGATGATGGAAAAATTGACGCTCCCCAGCAGGTACCCCGCCAGGATCGAGAACAGGATCGCGAACAGGTCATTCATGGCTTTTTTCCTCCCGTTGGTCACATGGGGCGAACAGCCGCGCCAGCGCCCCTTCCCCGGCGGTGGTGTATCCCTTTGGCAGCGGGCAGGCGGGGGGACGGCGGAACCGGTACCCCTTGGTCCCCTGGCGGTAGCGGGGGAACAGCGCCGCCCGGAGCAGGCCGTCGGCCAGGGAGGCGTCCTCCGCCTCCAGCCCCAGGACGGGGCAGGGGTCCCCCTCCCCGATGGCGCACCAGCCCAGCAGCCGCTCCCCCTGCCAGGCGGCGTAAGCGGTGGCGCCACTTGGGTCCAGCCCCTTCCCCCGGCAGAAGGCCGGCAGCCGGTCCGGCGGCACCGGCAGCAGCCGGATCATCCTTTGTGCCCTCCCCGTCTGGCGCCGCGCTTGGCGGGCTTGTCCGGGGCGAACCGCATCCCGCCGGACCGGTCCCGGCGCATCCCGTCCCCGGCGCTCTTGCCGGGGCGGCCGCCCCCGGTGGCGGGCTTGGGCTTGGCGGTCTTTGGTTTCGGGGGCTTTTTGGGCTGGGGGGGCTGGGGGGCGGCGGTGCCGCCCCCGGCGTTGCGCAGGGCGATGAGCTCGCTCTTCTTCAGTTCCCGCCACTCCCCGGGCTGGAGCATCCCCAGCCGCAGGGGGCCGATGGCGGTGCGCTTGAGCCGGGCCACCGTGAGGCCCACCGCCTCGCACATCCGGCGGACCTGGCGGTTCTTGCCCTGGGCGATGGTGATCTGCACCACCGCCCGGTCGGGGTATTTCTCCAGCACCAGCACGGTGGCGGGGGCGGTGATCTCCTTCTCCCCGTCCTTGCCGATGTCCACCCCGGCGGCCAGGGCGACGCACTGGTCCTCGGTGATGCCGGGGCGCACCGTCACCCGGTAGGTCTTGCCGATGTGGTGGCTGGGGTGCATGATGAGGTTGGCGAACTGCCCGTCGTTGGTGAGGAGCAGCAGCCCCTCGCTGTCCCGGTCCAGCCGCCCCACCGGGTAGACCCGGGCCTCCACCCCCTCCAGCAGCTGGGTGACGCAGCGGCGGCCCAGTTCGTCGCTGGTGGTGGTGACGTAGCCCCGGGGCTTGTTCAGCATCAGGTAGAGGTTCTCCTTGTCCCGCTCCACCCGGACCCGCTGGCCGTCGATGGCGATGACATCCCCGGGGGCCACCGGGTGGCCGGGGGCGGCGGGGCGGCCGTTGACGGTGATCCGACCGGCCTTGATGTATTCCTCGGTCTTGCGCCGGGAGAGGATGCCTCCATCCCCCAGGTACTTTTGGATGCGGATCGTTTTTGCCATTTACACTTCCTCCGTATTATTTTGCCAGGCGCGCCCAGAAGCCCTCCGGCTCCGGCGCCGGCAGCAGGGGGACGTTCCCCCCGGCGGCCAGGGGGCTTTCCCCCACCGGCTCTCCCTCCCTATAATATACTATCTTGCCGAGGATGTCACCATCAAAAATGGGGGCGTAGCAAAAATTCGGGGCAAATATCTTCTGCTCCACCGGCTGGTCCCAGCCCTCCACCCGGGTCAGAGGGGGCTGCTCCACCGGCCGGAGAGCCACCTCCCCGGCGGCGCCCCCCACCACCGGCAGCCGGATAGGACCCTCCGGCTGCAGCCCCTCCGCCCGGGTCATGGGGAAGTACCGCTGGTACAGGGCCATGTGGACGTTCCAGTCGTCCCCGCAGCCCAGGGTCACCACGATGAGGGTCACCCCGTCCCGCCGGGCGGCGGATACCAGGCAGCGCCCCGCTTTTTTGGTGAACCCCGTCTTGATGCCGATGGCGTCGGGGTAGAGGGAGAGAAGGCGGTTGTGGTTGAGGAGGCTGCGCTGGTAAGGCGGGTTGCCGAAAAAGAGGGAGACCCGCTTGGATCCGGCCATCGCCGCCAGTTCCGGGTTGCGGAGGGCGGCCCGGCCCAGCAGCGCCATGTCGTAGGCGGTGGAGTAGTGCTCCGGGGCGTCCAGGCCGGAGGGGGTGACAAAGTGGGTATCCTCCATCCCCAGTTCCCGGGCCCGCTGGTTCATCAGGGCGGCGAAGTCCTCCCCGCTGCCGGCGATCCGCGCCGCCGCAGCCCCGGCGGCGTCGTTGCCGGAGGCGGAGAGCATCCCCCCCGCCAGCGCCCGCAGCGTCACCGTGTCCCCCTCCCGCAGCCCCATGGAGGACCCCTCCACCCGGATGGCGTCGGGGTCCACGATGAACTCCTCGTCCAGCCCCGGCTGCTCCAGGGTCAGCAGGGCGGTCATGATCTTGGTGGTGCTGGCCATGGGCAGCCGCCGGTGGGCCTCCTGGGCGAAGAGCAGCGCCCCGCTTTGGGCCTCCATCACCACGGCGGCCTTGGCCCCCACGGTGAAGTCCTCCCGGGTGACCATGCACCGGGCCCAGGCCACCTGTCCCCCCGCCGCAAAAAAAACCACAGCCAATACCGCCACCCGCAGCAGACCCCGGACCCGCCCCATAGGACCGCCCCCCTTTTATCGTTTGATCTGCTTATATATATATGGGGAAATGGCCGGGGCATGCGGGGCTACACCGTTACCTGGCGGGTGCCGAAGGGCATCAGGGCCAGCTTGGCCAGCTTGAAGCACTGGAGGCCGAAGGGGATGCCCACGATGGTGACGCAGAAAAGGCAGCCGTTGAGGAAAGCCTGGCAGGCCAGGGGAAGGCCGCTGACCAGCAGCCACGCCAGGTTGAGGAAGAAGGACCCCAGCCCCCCGCCGTACACCACCTCCTTGCCAAAGGGGAAGAAGGCCAGACTGGCCAGCTTGAAGCACTGGACCCCCACCGGGATGCCGATGATGGTGACACACCACAGCAGCCCCGCCAGCATCCACCCCAGCCCCATCCAGAAGCCGCCGAACACGAACCAGACCAGATTCCCTAAAAAGCGCATTCTTGTTTCCTCCTTCATCATGGTGGCGTCTACAAAAAACAGAACGAAAACGCCCCCGCCGGGGCTTCAAAAAACCGGGAAATAGACACCGCTCCACCCCGGCCGACTTCCGCTTTTTTCCATACTGACCGCACAAAAGACCTGCTTGGAAGTTTTATTCGGTCTAAATTCGTGTAAAAATTTCTCGTATTCTCCACTCGCCTTATATTTGCGGTAGTCTATATATAAAGGACCTGGAGGCAGTCGCGGCGGGCACCGTTTGACGGGCCTTTTGACGGGGTCCCCCGGTTGGCCGCCGGTCCTGACATCACACTTTTTTTCAGGGAGGTTCCATACCGACTATGCCGACAGAAGAAATGACAAAAGACATCGTAAGTGAGCTGATCCAGTCAGATGCCCCCTCCCTGGGGGTCCGAGTTGAGCAGTACACCGGCCAAAGCCTTGGCGCCATGGTGGAGAGCGGCACCGGCAAGAGCCTGGGCCAGAGCGTGGAGGAGAGCATCCCCATGGCGGCGCCCAAGGGGCAGGAGAGCGCGAAGCCCAAGGCCCCCCTTACCATCACGGCGGCGGACCTGCTCCGCTACCTGCTGATCCCCGGCACCTGCCAGGGCTTCCGGCTGCTGGAGACCGCCATCGACCTGGCCCTGGAGGACGAGAACCGCCTGCTCAACGTCATCGACGACCTCTACCCCACCGTGGCGGAGATCCACCACGCCACCCTCAACTGCGTCCAGAAGAACATGCGGATGGCCATCATCGCCGGGTGGAAGAACGGCGGCAACCTGCAGCTGGAAAAGCTGCTGGGGCTGCCCTTCCGCAACCGGCCGGTGACCAAGGACTTCATCGACCTGCTGGCGGACTATCTGCGGCGGCGCAGGTAGCAGCCGCCTGGGCGGCCCGGGCCCGCACCTCCTCCCACCCAAAGGCCCGGTGGGCCCCCAGCGCCTCGGCGGTAAGCGCCCCGCAGGCGCTAGCCTCCCGGGCCGCCCGGACCAGGTCCCCGTGGCACAGCAGCCCCGCC
Organism: uncultured Angelakisella sp.; assembly: GCA_910585525.1. Lineage (GTDB taxonomy): Bacteria > Bacillota > Clostridia > Oscillospirales > Ruminococcaceae > Angelakisella. Next base: position 7,904 of record CAJUFR010000055.1, on the reverse strand, counting down.
AGCAGCCCGCCGGCGAAGCTGTCCCCGGTGCCGGTGGTGTCCACCACCCGGGCGGGGCAGGGGGGCAGTTCTACCGCTCCCTCCGGCAGGTAGAGGACCGCCCCCCGCTCCCCCCGGGTCTCCAGGACGCAGCGCATCCCATGGCGAAGGCCCCATCCCGGCAGGTCCGGGATGTCCAGGGCCTTTTCTATTTGCTCCCGTTCGGCGGCGTTGGGGGTGAGGATGGCGGAAAGGTCCAGCATCCGGCGCAGCAGCGCCGGGTCCATCTCCCCCAGCAGGGGGCCGGGGTCGAACAGCACCGGCAGCCCCCGGGCGGCCAGCTGCTCCAAAAAGTCCACCGCCAGCCCCGACCACCCGGGGTAGAGGAGATAGATGCCGGTGACGAACACCGCCGACACCTCCTCCGCCAGGGCGGGATCGGCCCGGCCGGGGTCGAAGTGCCCCTCGCACCCCCGGTAGGTGAAGAAGGTCCGCTCCCCCTCCCTGTCCAGCACCACCATGCAGTAGCCGGTCTTTTCCCCGGGCAGGGGGTAGACGGCCCGGGAACTCATCCCCTCCGCCGCCAGCACCGCCCGCAGTTCCCGCCCCATGGGGTCATCGCTGAGGGCGGACCAGATCACCGGCTCCACCCCCAGGTTCTGGAGGGTCTTTGCCACGTTGAAGGGACAGCCCCCTGGCTGCTGGAACTCCTCCCGGATCAGGGTGTCCTCCCCCCGCCGGGGGTACCGGCCGGTGACGATGTACCGGTCCATCAAAAGCCCGCCAAACAGCAGCACCTTTTTCATGCTATGATTCCTCCCGCCCTTGTGATAGGGACATTATAACACAGGGGGACGCCATACGCCAATGAACTTGCAAGCCGCCCCCAGGATATGCTACAATAAGGAGCCTGCAAAACCAAAATATCACCCCCAAAAGGAGGACAAAGACCATGGACCAGCTCGTTCAGATCTTAGCCGACAACGCCCGCCTCACCAGCCAGCAGCTGGCCGCCATGACCGGCTCCACCCCCCAGGAGGTGGAGAAGCGCCTGGCCGCCCTCCAGTCGGAGGGGGTCATCCGGGGCTACAAGGCGGTGGTGGACTGGGACAAGGCGGGAAGGGACTTCTGCACCGCCCGCATCGAACTGAAGGTCACCCCCAAAAGCGGTATGGGCTTTGACGAGATCGCCAGCACCATCGCCCAGTTCGACGAGGTGGAATCGGTGGAACTGATGAGCGGCGGCTACGACCTGGGCCTTACCGTCACCGGCAAGAGCCTCCAGGACGTGGCCATGTTCGTGGCCCAGCGGCTGGCCCCCCTGGATTCGGTGGTCTCCACCGCCACCCACTTCGTGCTGCGCAGCTACAAGCAGGGGGGCATCATGACCTGCGGCCAGGAACAGGATGAAAGGGAGGGCGCCTGATGGACTACGCCACCCTGCTCTCCCGCACCGCCCGGGAGTTAAAGCCCTCCGGCATCCGAAAGTTCTTCGACCTTGCCGCCACCATGGAGGGGGTCATCTCCCTGGGGGTGGGGGAGCCGGACTTCAAGACCCCCTACGCCATCCGCCGGGCGGGGGTGGAATCGCTGGAAAAGGGCCGCACCTGGTACACCGCCAACGCCGGCCTGCTGGAACTGCGCCGCCAGATCGCCGCCTACCTGGCCCGGCGGTTCGACCTTTGCTACGACGAAAACCAGGTGCTGGTGACGGTGGGGGGGAGCGAGGCCATCGACCTCTGCATCCGGGCCTGCCTGGACCCGGGGGACCAGGTGCTGATCCCCGAGCCCTGCTTCGTCTGCTACGACCCCATCACCCGGCTGGCGGGGGGCGTGCCGGTGCCCATCGTCACCCGGCCGGAGGAGGGCTTCCGCCTGACCCCGGAGGCGCTGGAGGCGGCCATCACCCCCCGGACCAAGGTGCTGGTGCTGCCCTACCCCAACAACCCCACCGGGGCCATCATGAAGCGGGAGCACCTGGAGGCCATCGCCCGGGTGCTGCGGCAGCATGATATCCTGGTGCTCTCCGACGAGATCTACGCCGAGCTCACCTTTGAGGGGCGGCATGTCTCCATCGCCTCCCTGCCGGGGATGGCGGAGCGGACGGTGGTGGTGAACGGTTTTTCCAAGGCCTACGCCATGACCGGCTGGCGGCTGGGGTACGCCGCCGGGCCGGAGGAGGTGATCCGGGTGATGACCAAGCTGCACCAGTTCGCCATCATGTGCGCCCCCACCACCAGCCAGTACGCCGCCATCGAGGCCATGAGGAACTGTGACGGCGAGATACAGCGGATGGCGGTGCAGTTCGGCATGCGCCGGGGGCTGATGGTCTCCAGCCTCAACCAGATGGGCCTTGCCTGCGCCGACCCCCTGGGGGCCTTCTATGTCTTTCCCTCCATCCGCTCCACCGGCCTTGGGTCGGAGGAATTCTGTGAACGGCTGCTCCGGGAGCAGAAGGTGGCCGTGGTCCCCGGGGGCGCCTTTGGGGAGAGCGGGGAGGGGCATGTGCGCATCTCCTATTCCTACAGCGTGGACCACCTCATCGAGGCGCTGCGCCGTATCCAGGTGTTCGTGGAGGGGCTGGGATGAGTTTGATCTCGATACAGAAAACGGACAGCTACGCCCCCGCCGGGATGAAGGCGGCGGTGGCGGCCCATTTTGCCGCCCTGGAGGTGGAAAAGGACCTCTTCCCCGGGATGAAGGTGCTGTTAAAACCAAACCTCCTGGCCGCCCGGCGGCCGGAGCAGGGGGTGACCACCCACCCCGCCCTGGTCCAGGCGGTGATCGATTGGCTGCGGGAGCGGGGGGTGGAGGACATCACCCTGGCGGACAGCCCCGGGGGGCTGTACAACGAGTCCCGGCTCCGGGCGGTCTACGCCGCCAGCGGCATGGACCGGCTGGAGGGGGCCGCCCTGAACCTTGACACCGGGTCGGAGCCGGTGGAGCAGCCCCGGGGCAGGGTCTGCCGCCGGTTCGATATCATCCGTCCCGTCCGGCAGGCGGACCTGATCATCAACCTGCCCAAGGTCAAGACCCACGGGATGACGGTGGTCTCCCTGGGGGTGAAGAACCTCTTCGGGGCGGTGCCGGGGCTGGAGAAGCCGGCGCTGCACTGCCGCTGCCCCGGCTGGCGGGAGTTCGCCGGGATGCTGCTGGACCTGGCGGAGCTGGTGGCCCCCGCCGTCACCCTGGCCGACGGGGTGACGGGGATGGAGGGGGACGGCCCGGCGGGGGGGACGGTCCGCCAGCTGGGCTACACCTTCGCCAGCCGGGACATCTACACCCTGGACTGGTTCCTGGCGGAAAGGGTCATGGGCATCCCCCCCGACGGCGTCCCCATGCTCCGCCAGGCCAGGGAGCGGGGGCTGGTGGAGGAGGCCCCCCTTTTGACCGGGGACCCCCTGGGGGAGATCGCCCCCTTTACCCGGCCCAAAAGCCAGAGCGCCGACTTTACCGACCGCCTCCCCGGCTTTCTCCGGCGCCCGGCCAAGGCGCTGGCGGGGGGGCTGTTCCGTCCCAAGCCCCAGGTGGCCGCCGCCCTCTGCGTGGGCTGCGGCCGCTGCGCCGAAAGCTGCCCCCGGCAGGTGATCCAGATCCAAGGGGGAAAGGCGTCCATCGATCTGAAAAACTGTATCTCCTGCTTCTGCTGCCAGGAGATGTGCCCGGTAAAGGCCATCGGCGCGAAACGGGTGTTTTTTGGGTAAACTACCGGGTGGAACCCGATATTTAGGAGGTCCCTTTCATGGTATTCAGCAGTATCCTGTTCCTGTTCCGCTTCTTCCCCATCGCCATGCTGGTCTATTACATCGCCCCCCGCCGGTACAAAAACCTGGTGCTGCTGGTGGAGAGCCTGGTATTCTACTCCTGGGGGGAGGTGCGGTACTTCCCCATTATGATCGCCTCCATCCTGGTGGACTTTATCGCCAGCAACGGCATCGAAAAGCACCGGCAGAGCAAGGGGGCCTGCCGGGCCTTCCTGACCCTTTCGGTGGTGTTCAACCTGGGGATGCTGGGCTTTTTTAAGTACACCAACTTCCTGCTGCTGAACCTGGGGGCGGTGACGGGGCTCTCCTTCCCCCCCCTCTCCCTCACCCTGCCCCTGGGCATCAGCTTCTACACCTTCCAGACCATGTCCTACACCATCGACGTCTACCGGGGCAAGGTGCCGGCGGAGCGGAACATCGTGGACTTCGGCGCCTTTGTGGTGCTGTTCCCCCAGCTGATCGCCGGGCCCATCGTCCGGTACACCGACGTGAACAGGGAACTGAAGAGCCGTGTCATCACCCTGGACGGCGTCCAGGAGGGGATCGACATCTTCATCCGGGGGCTGGGGCGGAAGGTGCTGATCGCCAACAACATCGGGGCGCTGTGGACCGAGGTCTCGGCTATGAACTTTGAGGTCATCTCCACCCCCCTGGCCTGGCTGGGGATACTGGCCTACACCTTCCAGATCTACTTCGACTTTTCCGGCTACTCCCAAATGGCCATCGGCCTGGGGCGGATGCTGGGGTTCCGGTTCCCCCGGAACTTCGACGACCCCTACATCGCCAAAAGCGTCACCGAGTTCTGGCGCCGGTGGCACATGACCCTGGGCTCCTGGTTCCGGGAGTACCTGTATATCCCCCTGGGGGGCAACCGGTGCAGCTTCCCCCGGCAGGTCTTTAACCTCTTTGTGGTGTGGGCCGCCACCGGGCTGTGGCACGGGGCAAGCTGGAACTTCGTCCTGTGGGGGCTTTACTTCTTCGTCTTTCTGGTGCTGGAGAAAGCCTTCCTCCGCCCCCGGCTGGAAAAGACCCGGGTGCTGGGGCACCTCTATCTCCTGTTCCTGGTGGTGGTCAGCTGGGCTATCTTCGCCATCACCGACTTTGCCGCCCTGGGGCGGTTCCTTGCCGCCATGTTCTCCTTCCGCCCCGGCACCGAGTGGCTCTACTACCTGCGCAACTACGGGGTCACCTTCCTGCTGGCCGGGTTCCTTTCCACACCCCTGCTGGCAAAATGGGAGGCCAGATGGGGGGAACGGGGCGGGATGGCGAAAAACCTGGCCCTGGGGGTGGTGCTGATCGCCAGCATCGCCTACCTGGAGGACGCCACCTACAACCCCTTCCTCTACTTCCGGTTCTAGGATAAACATGGATAGGAGGATGAAGATGAAAAAGATCAGAAGCTGGTTCGCGGGATATCCCCTCCTTTGGGGCTTCGCGCTGCTGATGGGCGGGCTGTTCCTGCTGGATATCTGTTACACCAGCAACCCCTACAGCGAGTTGGAGAACCGGAAGCTGAAGCAGAAGCCCGCTTTCTCCCTGGCCGCCCTTTGGAAAAACGAGTACAGCAAAAACTACGAGGCTTACATCAACGACCAGTTCGTTTGGCGGGACGGGTGGATCACCCTGAAGTCGGTGTTTGAATCCGCCCTGGGCAAGACCGAGAACAACGGGGTGGTGTACGGCAAGGACCACTATATCTTCAACAAGCTGCTCCCCGGCGGGATGGCGGAGGACCGCCCCAACGGCACCGGCTTCGGCGGGGACGGGGAGGATACCGCCAGCCTGGCGGCGGTGAACGAGGCCCAGGTGGCCCGGAACATCGGCTTCCTCACCGAATTCGCGGAAAACTACGACGGCCATGTGACGGTGGCCATCGTCCCCAACTCCTACGGCGTCCTCACCGGCTACCAGCCGGGCTTCCTGCCCAACGTGGACCAGAAGCGGGCCATCGGGGAGATCCAGGACGCCCTCCGGGACAGCGCCGGGGTCCTGGACCTTCTGCCCCCCCTTGCCCAGGCGGCGGGGGAGCGTCAGGTCTACTACCGCAACGACCACCACTGGACCACCGAGGGGGCCTGGGTGGGGTACCGGGCCTACTGCCAGTCCCGGGGGCTGCCCTTCGCCACCCTGGAGGAACTGGCCCCCTGCCGCCGGGAGGAGGCCGGCTTCCTGGGCACCTACTACAACAAGAGCAAGAACTTTAACGCCGTCCCCGACACCCTGGTGTGGTACGATATCCCGGTGGACCAGGTGACCATCGACGGCAGGACCGAGGTGTTGCAGAGCGACGGCTCCACCGTCCCGGTCACCGGCATCTACCAGACCGAGAAGTTCGCCACCCGGGACAAATACGCCGCCTTTTTGTACGGCAACAACGGCATCACCATCCTCCGCGCCGGCAACAACAAGGGGAAGCGGGAGGGGGAGACCAGCCGGGTGCTGCTCATCAAGGACAGCTACGGCAACTGCTTCGCCCCCTTCCTCACCTACAGCTACGACGAGGTGTGGGTGGCCGACCTGCGGAACATGACCTTCAAGGTCAGCGAGGTGGTGGCGGAGAACCAGTTCCAGGACGTGCTGGTGCTGTACAACTTCGACACCTTCCAGGGGGATAAGAACCTCTCCCGGATCACCTACTGAGGGGGGGCGGCCATGGCGACGATGACCACCGAGGCCCTCCGCCTGCCCGGCGGGGCCAGGGGACTTTCCCTTCCCGCCACCCTGGACGGGGGCCAGGCCTTCCGCTGGCGCCCCCTGGAGGACGGCAGCTGGGAGGGGGTGGCCGGGGGCCGGTACCTCCGGCTGGAGGCCCGGGGGGAGGACCTGTTCCTCTCCGGCCCCGGCGGGGAGGATGCCGCATTCTGGCGGAACTATCTTGACCTGGACCGGGACTACCCCGCCATCTGGGAGCGGTTCCGCCGGAACCCCCCTTTGAGGGCGGCGTTGGAGCGGTGCCCCGGCATCCGGGTGCTCCGCCAGGACCCCTGGGAGGCCCTTTGCACCTTTATCCTCAGCGCCAACAACAACATCCCCCGCATCCGCGGCATCGTGGAGCGGCTCTGCCAGGGCTGGGGGGAGGCGGTGGAGGGGACCGGTCTCCGGGCCTTCCCCGCCCCGGAGGCGCTGGCCCCCCTGGCCGAGGAGGACCTGGCCCCCATCCGGGCGGGATGGCGGGCAGAGTACATCCTGGACGCCGCCCGCCGGGTGTCGGACCGCCGCCTGGACCTGGAGGAGGTGGCGGCCCTCCCCACCCCGGAGGCGGAAAAGCGCCTGCTGGAGGTGAAAGGGGTGGGGCCCAAGGTGGCCCAGTGCGTGCTGCTGTTCGGCTTCGCCCGGGTGGAGTGCATCCCCATGGACGTCTGGATGAAGCGTGCCATGGCGGAGCTGTACCCCAAGGGGATGCCGGGGTACCTGCGCCCCTACGGCGGGATCGCCCAGCAGGTGCTGTTTTATGACGTGCGGAGGCGGTAAAAAGGACCGGGGGACGGGTCCTTTTTGCGTGGCGGATATGATATTTCAGTCTCCAGGCACAGACCAACGGCCTTCGACATATTTTTATTTAAGTAATATATGGTAAATCATATTTTTGTGATGTATAATATCATCAAGAGGGTGAAAGAATGGCGCCAACAGACGTGAAACGCCCCAGAAAGCCCCCAAGAGACCTCAGAAGAGCAGAACGACCACGGAGGGTCCGATACCTAGCGGAAGGAGGTGAAAGGGATGGGGACGGAAAAAGAGAGGAAGGACACGCAAAAGGCGCTGCTTTATGATCTGCGTCTGATCTTCACCAACGGCGACAAGAAGGAGTACACTCTGGAGGAGATCGTGGAACTGTTGGACAAGATCGCTATGGCAAAGGATCAGGAGTGATAAAAGGGACCGAGGGAGAGATCCCCCGGCCCTTTTTGCTTCCCATTTTGAGGACTGCACAAAAAGGGTATCGCCTTAAAAAACACAGAAAAACCCGCCTAAACATAGCGTTTAAGCGGGTTTCCTATTCCCGGTGTAAAATATTCATGATATGTAGGTCTCCAGGCACAGACCAACGGCCTTCGACCGGTAAGGCCGAAGGCCGTGCAGGGCGTGCCTTGGCGGCTACGCCATGTCACCCCTCAACACTTTAGATGCCACCCAATTCAATTTGGAATTGGGTGGTTT
>CAJUFR010000054.1 GCA_910585525.1 uncultured Angelakisella sp. | reverse complement strand
TTTCTGTCGACACAGAAAGAAGGGCCCCGCCGGCGAGGCGGTCGAAGAGATGTCTCATAAAATAACAGATATGGGGAGGAACGAGACCCAAAACCGAAAGCCTGCCCGTTCAAAAAACGCCCGCCCACCGTACCGGTGAACGGGCTGTTTTGAAGGTCATAAACTGCAAAGGGAAAGGCTTTTGGGCGCTCCCGCGGGTGGGTGCAGGGTAGTCTCGTTCCGGCCGCCGTGCTTGTCACTTCGAGAAAACCCTGTAAAGCAGGAAGCCTTTTCAGGCTTTCAAAAGCTGTTTCAATTCCTGGCGGCGGCCGTTCCAAAGACAGTCTCCAAACACCACCGCCTGCAAAGCGACAGCCTCTCAAAGAGTTTCGCTTCCTGCGGGAAGCGACCAGGGCTAACGCCGCCCTGGACTGGCGGCCCGGTGCCCGGGCGGTCGGGGCGGGGCTTACGCCCCGCAGAAGGCGCTTTACCCCTCCACCTTCACCATGATAGCAGACCTCGGGTGCAGCCCATGGGTCCCCTCGGTGCCGCCTACCGTCAACAGCACCTCTGCATCCCCGGGGATCGCCCTCTGCCAAGGGATCTCCCGATACGTCCCGCTGCGATTCACCGCAACTACCACCGCCTCTTCCCCCAGCACCCGCTGGTATACACAGAAGCTGTCATCAAACCATAGCGGCTGGAACCTCCCCCGCCGCAGCGTCTCGCTCTTCTTCCGAAGATTGCCCAGGATGCGGAAATACTCCACCAGCCCCCGGTCCTCCTTCCCCCAAGGATAAGTCCCCCGGTTGAAGGGATCAGCATACCCCACCAGCCCGGCCTCGTCCCCGTAGTACAGACTGGGGCACCCGGGCAGCGTGTATTGGATAAGGGAAGCCAGCAGGAACATCTGGCGCCCAAAGTAGTATTGGTCGGCGGTAAGGGAGTTGTGCTCCCGCTGCCAGTCCCGGTCCCGCCCCGCCATGTCCGGGGCAGCCAGGGAGGTGATGCACCGGGGCACGTCGTGGGTGGAAAGACAGTTCATCAGAATGTCCACCACCTGGGGAGGATAGTTCTCCAGGATGTCCATGATGGCGTTTTCCAACTCCTGCCCCTCCCCCAGCCGCAGGAACCGGAGGATGGCGGTCCGCCAGGGGTAGTTCATCACGCTGTCCAGCTGGCGGCCCAGCAGGTACCGCCGGTAGCTGCCGTAGCTGTTCTTGTTGGAGGCGTCCTCCCAGACCTCCCCCAGCACCAGCTTATCCTCCCCCGCCTCCTTGACGCTCTGGCGGATCTCCTCCAGGAAGAAGTCGGGCAGTTCATCCGCCACGTCCAGCCGGAAACCGCTGGCCCCGGCGTCCAGCCACTTGCGCAGCACCCCGTTTTTGCCGCAGATGAACTCGCGGTAGGCGGGGCAGCCCTCGTTGACGTTGGGCAGGGTCACAAAGCCCCACCAGCTTTCGTACTGGTCCGGCCAGTCCACCCAGCTGAACCAATCACGGTAGGGGCTCTTGGGGTCGTTGCAGGCGCCGGTGGTCTCCCCGTAGCGTTTTTCCCGGTTGAAGTAGATGCTGTCGCTGCCGGTGTGGTTAAAGACACCGTCCAGCACCACCCGCATCCCCAGCTTTTTGGCGGCGGCGCAGAGGGCCCGGAAGTCCTCCTCGGTACCCAGCAGGGGGTCCACCTTCTTGTAGTCGGCGGTGTTGTACCGGTGGTTGGAATGGGCCTCAAAGATGGGGTTCAGGTAGAGCACCTCCACCCCCAGCCCCGCCAGGTAGGGCAGCTTTTCCCGGATGCCCCGCAGGTCCCCGCCGAAGTAGTCGTTGCAGAGGAATTTGCCCTGGTCGTTGGGGCGGTCCACCGGGTCCTCGTACCAGTCGGTGTGCATCACGCGGTCCTGGGGCACCCCGGTCTTTGGTGTGCCGGAGCTGCAGAAGCGGTCGGGGAATATCTGGTAGAACACCGCCCCGGCCATCCCCTGGGGGACGGTGAAGGGCTCGTAGACGGTAAGCTGCCACAGCCCCCCCTGGTTCACCCCGGCGGAGGAATCCGGCTGGCGCAGCAGCAGGAATTCCCCCAGGCTGCTCTGGATGCGGAAGCGGTACTGGTAGGTCCCCGCCTCGGCGGGGGTGTAGGTGCAAAGGTAGCTGCCTTTCTCCCCGGGGACCGACTGGGCCCGCATCTCCAGCCGGGTGACGGCGGCGGGGTCATCCCCCTGGCCGATGGGGAATATCTCCATCACCGGCCGGGGGTCGAACAGTTCGGACGGCGGGACCACCCGGAAGATGGCCCGCTCCCCCACCGCCACCGGGCCGAAGGGGGTCTTGTAATAGCTTTGGCGGCTGTTGTACAAAGAAATACGCCTCCATGTTTTGTGGTTTAAAAAATGTCAAAAAAGAAATTATCTCAATAGTCGATCATATTGACGCAGAGGGTTTTCGCCCAGGAGGGGAAAAAGTGTGAAAAGGGGGGGCCGTGAGGCCCCCTCTGTTCGCGTCGAGCTGGCCGGTCACGGAGCAAAGCGAAGTGGCGAAAGCCTGAGCAGGGCTTTCGAGGCCACGTTTCCGACCGCAGGAAGGAATCCGCAGGGAGCGGATAGACCCGCCGCAGCGGCGGCATCTGTGACACTTCGTGTCACAGATGCCAGATATCCCTTGCGTAATCCTGGATGGAGCGGTCGGCGCAGAAGATGCCGGAACCGGCCACGTTCATCAGGGACATCCGCTGCCAGGGGGCGCCCTCCTGGTACAGCTGGCTGGAGCGCAGCTGGGCCTTGCAGTAGCTTTCGAAGTCCGCCGCCGCCATGTAGGGGTCGCCGTTCTTCATATACTCCTCCATGCTGGCGAAGGAGGGGATGTTGCGGTTCTGGCCCAGGAAGTTCATGATCTGCTGGAGGGAGGGGGTGCTGGTGAAGTGGCGGACATGGTAGCCCCGCTCCTTCAGCGATTCCACCTCCGGGGTCTTCATGCCGAAGATGAGGATATTGTCATCCCCCACCTGCTGGAGGATCTCCACGTTGGCCCCATCCAGGGTGCCCAGGGTGACGGCGCCGTTGAGCATCAGCTTCATGTTGCCGGTGCCGCTGGCCTCGGTGCCGGCCAGGGAGATCTGCTCCGATATCTCGGCGGCGGGCATCAGCCGCTCGCTGAGGGTAACGTTGTACTCCTCCAGGAACACCACCTTCAGCTTGCCCTTCACCTGGGGATCGTTGTCGATCATCACAGCCAGGTCGCAGATGAACTTGAGGATCTGCTTGGCCAGGTAGTACCCCGGGGCGGCCTTGGCCCCGAAGATGTAGGTCTTGGGGTAGAAGGGGGCGTTGGGGTTCTGCTTGATCCACAGGTACTGGTGCAGGATGTGCAGGGCGTTCAGGTGCTGGCGCTTGTACTCGTGCAGCCGCTTCACCTGGACGTCGAAGATGCTGCCCGGGTCCACCTCCACCTTCCGCTCCTCGGCAAGGTACCGGGCGAAGTCCGCCTTGTTGTCCGCCTTGATCTGGGCCAGGCGGTCCAGCACCTTCTGGTCCCGGGCGTACTCCCGCAGCCGGGAAAGCTGGGAGAAGTCGTGGAGGAACTTATCCCCGATCAGGTCGCAGATCATCTCGTTAAGGCGGGGGTTGGACTGCATCAGCCACCGGCGGCTGGCGATGCCGTTGGTGACGTTTTTGAACTTCTCCGGGGTGGCCAGGTAGAAGGGGTGGAACACGTCGTCCCGGATGATCTGGGAATGGAGGGCGGAAACGCCGTTGACGCTGTGGCTGCCGGCGATGCAGAGGTGGGCCATCCGCACCTTGCCCATGTTGAGGATGGACATTTTGCCGATCTCGCTCTCCGGGATCTTCTGGTCCCGCAGCTGCTGGCAGAAGCGGCGGTTGATCTCCTCGATGATCTGGTAGATGCGGGGCAGCAGCGTCTGCACCAGGGGGATATCCCACTTCTCCAGCGCCTCGCTCATAACAGTGTGGTTGGTGTAGGCGAAGGTCTTGGTGACGATGTTCCAGCTCAGTTCCCAGCTGTAGCCGCAGTCGTCCAGCAGCACCCGCATCAACTCCGGGATGGCCAGGGTGGGGTGGGTGTCGTTGATGTGGATGGCGTTCTTCTCGGCAAAGTTGTCCATGGTGCCGTAGGTGGACATGTGGCGGCGGAAGATATCCCCCACCGCGGCGGCGGCCAGGAAGTACTGCTGCCGCAGCCGGAGCAGCTTGCCCTCGGTATGGTCGTCGTTGGGGTACAGCACCTTGCTGATGGCCTCGGCGTAGCTGCGCTGGGAGAAGGCCCCCAGGTAGTCCCCCTTGTTGAAGAGGTCCATATCGATGCCGGGGCTCTGGGCCTTCCAAAGGCGCAGCAGGCTCACCGCCTCGGTGTCGTAGCCGGTGACATACATGTTGTGGGGGACGGCCAGGACGGTGCTGTAGCCGGTGTGGTTCACCATATGGTGGATGCCGTCCCAGCCCTCCTTCACCTCGCCGCCGAAGTGGACCTCCACGGTGTGCTCCGGCACAGGCTCCAGCCAGACCTCCCCGCCGGGGAGCCAGTAATCGGGCAGTTCGCTCTGCCAGCCGTCGCTGATCTTCTGTTTAAAGATGCCGTACTCGTACAGGATGCTGTAGCCGGTGGCCATATAGCCATCGGTGGCAAGGCCGTCCAGGTAGCAGGCCGCCAGCCGCCCCAGGCCGCCGTTGCCAAGGCCGGGGTCGGGCTCGCATTCGTAAAGGTTCTCCAGCTTTACATCATACCGCTGGAGGGCCTCCTGGAACATCTCCACCAGCCCCAGGTTGTAAAGGTTGTTTTTGAGGCTCTTGCCCATCAAAAACTCCATGGAAAGGTAGTAGACCTGCTTTTTGCCCCTGGCGTAGTTTTCGGCGTTGCTCCCCTTGCGCTTGGGGCCCAAAAGGTCCCGCAGCACGATGGCGCACGCCTTGTAGAACTGCTCGTCAAAGGCGTTTTCCGGCTCTACGGACATCTCCTCCCGGAGGACCTTCGCGATAGACTCGGCGATCCTGTCTACATTGACTTTTTCGCGGATCAGATTCATAACTTCTGTTTTCCCCTTTCCCGGCCTTGGCCGTGGCACAATGATACATCATTATTATAACGGTTTTTCTTTCATGAATCAACCATTTTTGGGCGAAAATGTGAGGAAAGGGCAATCCTGGAGCCACTTTCAGCCAAACACAAGGGGCCCGGGGGAGAGGACGGCTCTCCCCCGGGCCCGACGCCGGCAGGGTCTCGGCTCCCCCACGGCTCTGGGGGGAGGTCTTTTTAGATGGTGCCGGTGGTGAGGATGAAATTGCCCAGGTGACTGGCGGCGAAGGTGACCTTGTTGCCCTGTACCGTGGGGCTGGCCACAAGCGTGAATCTCCGGGTCTCCTCATTATAATGGTAGACATTGATCTGGCCGGTCAGCTTGGTCCGCAGCGTGACGGTGGCGGTGGTGGGAACGGAGAAATTGCCCCCCACCTTGCAGGTCTCGCTTTTTGCTCCGCTCTCCTTGACGTAGGAGGCCATCAGGCTTGCGTGATAGGGCTCCGCCTGGTAGCCGATGGGATAACGGACGATGCTGCGGTCTTTGTCCGCTTCAAATCCCCCCGGTATCACGACCTCCGCCGCTCCTTTGTTCAAAACGGCCCGCAGGCCCACCCTGCTTTCGGAAAGAAGTTTCATGGTGTCCACCGAAATGGCCACACCGGCGCCGGACAACTCCACCGAGACCAGCGGCACCGAGGTCCCGTCGGCGGTGACAAAATACCGGGCCCTGCCATGGGCCTGCCCGCCGCTGGCGACGTCGTGGTTGGCGTCCTTGATGGCTTCGATGGTCCTGTCACTGTTGGCCGCATTGTCGGTGGGCTGGACGTACTCCCTTTCGGTGACGGGCCGGGAGGGGACGGCCGGCTTGTTCGGCTTGTCCGGCTTAACAGGCTTATCCGGCTTGACAGGCTTATCCGGTTCCTCCGGTTCCTCCGGGTCCTCCGGTGTGGTCTTGCCTTGCAGTTCGATGTAGGCCCACTTCCCATTGGCGGTCTTTACCGGGAACTGGTTGGAATCGGGGTCGCCGGTGTATCCCCTGCACACGTCAAGGTAATCGAACTTGGACTGGAACGTGCCCAGGTAGTCGATGAATCCCCATTTCCCGTCCTTTTTGCAGGCGATATATTCATGGAATCCCACCACGTCGGTCCCGCAATCCCTGACGAACACGTAGGGGTCTTGGTCGCCGCGTCCTTTGGACTCGATGACCTGCCACCGGCCATCATTTTTCACCAGGAAAAGCACCGGCCCGGAGGCGTCCTTGTCCGGCGAAAGGTCCTGGTACCACAAGAATTTACCGGCGGTGCTGTTGATGTTATGCTGGCAGATGTCGTCATACTTTGCGGGGAGGTATACTTCGCCCCCCGCCATCCAGGTGTAACAAATACCCTTTTTGCCGTTTTCTTCATAGGTCGTGAAAGTGTCGCCGCCCCCCATGACCCTTGTCGTATGGGGGGTGATCTTATCGCCGAACTTGTCCAGATACCATTCGACCCCGTCCTCCACCACACGGGTCACCGGGATGACCTGGCCCGTTACGTCGCAATAAAAATCCTGCCCGCTTTTGTAGATGCTGAAATCTGTGACGCTGTCGTACTTGACAGGGATGACAACGATCCCCTGCTGGTTGATGAATCCCCATTTCCCGCCCTGCTTCACCGCCGCCAAGCCTTCATTGAAGTTTCTAGCGTCGTCAAAGATGGCGTCGGTCAAAAAGATCTCGTCATCGGTGTCCGGCGGCGCGGCCATTGCAACAACGCCTGTGACAGCCAGCATCGCCGCCGCCAGTACCAGAGCCAGTATTCTTTTCATCTGCGCTTTTCCTCCTCTGTTGTATTTTTTGTTCCCGCGGCTGGACCGGGCGGGGACCTTTTTTCACAGGCCCCCGCCTGCTTCGCCTTCCGCAAGGCAACAAAAAAACGCCGTGTACGGATATTAAACCCATACACAGCGCCACAACGAGTGCAAACACAGACCAATTATAGGAATCTGCCTGCCCCGCTTGTCTTTAGCGGGGCAAAACAGTATAATGGTAGTTGCGGGCTGCGGCGTAAGCCGTTGTGTATGGAGGTCGCTTCTCCGTATACAGGGGGTGGCGTGGTGCGAACACGCCGCTCCCCCTCGCACAGGTTTTTTGTGCCTTAGTATCATTATACATGAACCCACCAAAAATGACAACCGCTTTATCGCTCCTTTGGGGCAAAAAGCCCCCCGCCTCTCTGTATCTTTTTCCGAGAAAACGGGGGACCTTGTCAAAAAGTCCCGCCCCGCGCCATTGACGCCAAAGGCGGGAGCCGGTATAATCAATAGGATGATCTCTAAAAAGTCAGGAGGCGGCAGGCTATGACCACCGTTCGGGCCCTGGTGGACGGGGCGGAAAAGGAAATGGAGCTCCTGGGGGAACTCCACGCCATCAAGGGGGCGCCGGCCCGGGAACTGAATATCCAGAAGCGGGTCACCATCCCCGGGGCGGGGGCCTACTGGAAGTCCTTCACCGCCCCCCTCTACTCCCGCCAGGTGCTGGAGGAGGCCGCCAAGCGCAGCGAGGAGGGGTGGGACCTCTCCCCCAAGGGCTGCCTGGGGATACTGGCCCGGAAGGGACGGGCCCCCGCTGGCTATGTCCGGCGGCAGATGGGGCCCCATAACCTCTGCGTCCCGGTCTACCCCGTGGCGGGGGCATCCTGCTTCTTCTGGAAGGTGGCGGGGTACCTCCCCGCCGGCAAGGGATACGTGGCGGTGGCCAAGCGCCGGGTGGGGTACTGGGTGTGGCTGGCCTTCGCCGCCCTGGTGGCCTTCGGGGCCTCCTACCTGCTGTTCCGCTTCGGCCCCCAGGTGCTGATGAGCACCCTGCGGGACCTGCCGGAGACCGCCTCCGCCGCCTGGTTCCGCCTGCTGCGGGAGTGGGGTGTCCTGTGATGCCGCCGCTGGAGTTGGTGCTGCTGGGCTACCTGGCGGCGGTGAACCTGCTGGGGCTGGGGATGATGGGCTTCGACAAGTCGGTGGCGGTGAGGAACGGCCGCCGGGCGGCCCAAGGGAAGCCCTCCCGGCGGCGGGTGCCGGAACGGACGCTGTTTTTGACGGCGGCCCTGGGGGGCTCGGCGGGGGCGCTGGCGGGGATGTATCTTTTCCGGCACAAGACCAAGCACTGGTACTTTGTCTGGGGGATGCCGGGGATACTGGCCGCCCAGCTGGCGCTGCTGTGGTTTTTGACAAGATAACATATTTTTGGGGCGGGAGCCCCGGCATCATCGCCGGGACCCCCGCCCCTTACCATATCTGTTACCGATGTTACCGGGCCGACGCCTGGTCCTTCAGCAGCACGTCGTGGCTGCCCCCCTCCACGATGGAGGTGGCCGAGACCAGGGTGATCTTGGCCTTCTCCTGGAGTTCCGGGATGGACAGCACCCCGCAATTGCACATGGTGGAGCGGACCTTGGCAAGGCTCACCCCCACATTGTCCTTCAGCGCCCCGGCGTAGGGAACGTAGGAATCCACGCCCTCCTCGAAGGAGAGCTTCTTGTCCCCCCCAAGGTCGTACCGCTGCCAGTTCCGGGCCCGGTTGCTCCCCTCGCCCCAGTACTCCTTCATGTAGCTGCCGCCCACCAGCACCCGGTTGGTGGGGCTCTCGTCGAACCGGGAGAAATACCGCCCCAGCATCAGGAAGTCCGCCCCCATGGCCAGGGCCAGCGTCATATGGTAATCGTGGACGATGCCCCCGTCGGAGCAGATGGGGATATAGACCCCGGTCTCCTGGAAGTATTCGTCCCGGGCCTTTGCCACCTCGATGACCGCCGTGGCCTGGCCCCGGCCGATGCCCTTCTGCTCCCGGGTGATGCAGATGGAGCCGCCGCCGATACCGATCTTGACAAAGTCCGCCCCGGCCTTGGCCAGGAAGAGGAAGCCCTCCCGGTCCACCACGTTGCCGGCCCCCACCTTCACCTTGTCGCCGTACCGCTGGCGGATCCAGGCGATGGTGCGGCTCTGCCACTCGGAAAAGCCCTCGGAGGAATCGATGCACAGCACGTCGGCGCCGGCCTCCAGCAGGGCGGGGACACGCTCGGCGTAGTCACGGGTGTTGATGCCCGCCCCCACCACGTACCGCTTCTGGCTGTCCAGCAGTTCGCTCTGGTTCTCCTTGTGGCTGTCGTAGTCCTTGCGGAACACAAAGTACCGCAGCCGCCGCTCCTGGTCGATGAGGGGCAGGGAGTTGAGCTTGTGCTCCCAGATGATGTCGTTGGCTTCCTTCAGGGTGGTGGTGTGGGGGGCGGTGACCAGGTCCTCGAACTTGGTCATAAAATCCCGGACCTTGGTGTCCAGGGGCATCCGGCTGATGCGGTAGTCCCGGCTGGTGACGATGCCCACCAGTTCCCCGGTGGCGGTGCCGTCGCTGGTCACCGCCACGGTGGAATGGCCGGTGCGCTCCTTCAGTTCCAGGATATCGGAGAGCATGGCGTCCGGCCCGATGTTGCTGTCGCTGGTGACGAACCCGGCCTTGTAGCTTTTGACCCGGGCCACCATAGCGGCCTCCTCCTCCACCGTCTGGCTGCCGTAGATGAAGGAGATGCCGCCCTCCCGGGCCAGGGCGATGGCCATCCGGTCACCGGACACCGACTGCATGATGGCGGAGGTGAGGGGGATGTTCATGCAGAGGGGACATTCCTCCTGCCCCTTGCGGAACTTGACCAGGGGGGTGCGCAGGCTCACGTTGGCCGGGATGCACTCCGCCGAGGAGTAACCGGGTACCAGCAGGTACTCGCCAAAGGTGCGGGAGGGTTCCGAAAAATAAAACGCCATGCTGCTTCTCCTTCTCTTTTCGTCTCTTTTTCCTTTTCCTCTTGGGTCTTTCGGGGGACCGTCCCCCGTGGATTTTTCTAATTAGGATACCAGATAGACCCGTGAAAGTCAAGGTGGAAACTGCACAAAAAACACAAGCAGCCCCCCTGGAAAAAAGGGGCTGCTTTTTGCCCTTCTCAGGAGGGCTGGTAGTCCAAAAACCACAGGTTCATATCCACTTCCTTGGGGATGCCGGCCACCCGGCCGGTGGAACTGTACTGCCATATCTGGAAGTTGTAGGGGAAGAAGGGCACCCGGTAGTACATGGCCATCCAAAGGTCGTACCCCTCCAGCTGGGCCACCATCCCCTCGTGCTCCGCCAGGAACTTGGCGTAGGAGTAGTACATGGAATCGTAACCGGCGTTCTCAACCGTGTCGCAGAAGGCCTTTACCATGTTCACCGCCGTCTGGGTCCCCAGCCCCCGGGTGCGGTACTGGTTGGTCTGGGCCCCCTCCAGGTCGAACACCACCGGCAGGTCCAGGCTGTAGCCGCTGAGCTCGTCGATGCAGAACTGGGCCTCCTCAATGGCCTCCGCCCGGGAGATGGCCTGGGAGTAGAAGTAGACCCCCACCCGCACCCCCGCGGCCTTGGCCCCCTGGATGTTCTGGTGGAAGTTGCTGTCCACCTTGATGGCCCCGTTGGTGTACCCCCGGTAGCCCAGGCGGATAAAGGCAAAGTCCACCCCGTCCGCCTTTACCGAATACCAGTCGATGTTCCCCTGGAACACCGAAACATCGACGCCCTTCAGGGCCCGGGAACTGCCGTTCACCACATAATCCTTCTCGTAGGAGTAGTGGACCAGGTTATCCCAATCATACCGGTGCTTGGTGGCACCCTTTTCCACCGGCAGGTACTGGAACTTGTCCCCCTGCTTGAAGATAAAGTAGTCGTCGATGAACCGCTGGGCGTACTGGCCGGGAAGCTTGTACTCCAGCATGTAGTCCTGGAACCGGTCCACCGTGATGGAATCACGGCCCTCTATCTCGTCCAAAAAGTCCTGGGGGACCTTGCTGTAATCCTCCGCCACCTCCAGCAGGTCGCTGACCCGGATGGAGCCGTCGGTGACATAGGAATTCAGCTTGCCCGCCGGGACAGAGGGGGGTGGAGCAGGCTGGTCCTGGGACTGCTGCCCCTCCACGATATAGGAAGCGCCGGTAAGCTGGTCCAGCCTGCCCGCGCCTGTCCCCAGGGGGCAGAGGACCAGCGCCGCGGCGCAAAGAACCGCCAGCTGACCTTTCCGCCGGGTAAATGCCTTTTTCTTCATAGGTACCTCCCGCAGATGCTGTAAATGTGTGTCGAAGAGCACTGTTTTTTATTATAGCCGATGCAACCGCCCTTTGGCAAGCCCCAGGGAAGGTTTTTCCACAAGAAAGCCAGGAACAACACCCAAAAAACGCCGCCAAGACTCCAGGCACCCACTTAAGCCCCCTGCAAAGCTAAGGCCCCCTCCAAAGGAGGGGGCCTTAGCTTTGCAGGGGGCTTGACTGCGGCGGCACGCCGCCGCTAGACGATGAGGAAGAACTTTACCAGGAAGAGGGCGGAGATGACGTAGGTGAGGATCGAGACCTCGCTGGGCTTGCCGCTGAACACCTTGATGACGGTGTAGGAGATGAGCCCCAGGCCGATGGCGTGGCCGATGGAGCTGGAGACCGGCATCCCGATGAGCATCAGCGCCACAGGGACCATCTGGTCCAGGTCGTCGAACTTGACGTTTTTGAGCCCCATCAGCATCAGCACCCCCACGTAGATCAGGGCGGCGGAGGTGGCGGCGGCGGGGATGATGGCGGCGATGGGGGCGATGAAGATGCAGGCCAGGAAAAGGACGCCGGTGGTGAGGGCGGTGAGCCCGGTGCGGCCGCCGGCCTCCACCCCGGAGGCGGATTCCACAAAGGTGGTGACGGTGGAGGTGCCGGTGCAGGCCCCGGCCACGGTGCCGATGGCGTCGGACAGCAGGGCCTCCTTCATGTTGGGCATGTTGCCGTCCTTGTCCACCATCCCGGCCCGGCTGGCGGTGCCCACCAGGGTGCCGATGGTGTCAAACATATCGATCATGCAGAAGGTGATGACCAGGGTGATGGCGGTGAACCAGCCGATCTGCATAAATCCGGCAAAGTTGAACTTGAACAGAGTGGTGGCGGCCATGTCGGCGATGGGGGGAACGAAGGATGCGGTGGCCAGGGAGGCAAAGGGGTCCTGTCCCAGCACCAGGGAGGAGCCGCCCCAGTAGATCACCGAGGCGATGAGCATCCCCAGCAGCACCGCGCCCTTAAAGCCCTTCTTGGCCAGCAGCACGATGGCGAACAGGCCGATGAAGGTGGTGACCACCTGGAGCACCATGGCGCCGTAGCCGGAGCCCATGGTGGACTGGGCCACGCTGGGGGTCAGGGCGCCGAAGAAGTCCCGCATCATGAAGAAGGGGCCGCCGGTCTCGGAGTAGACGCCGGCGTTGGAGCCCAGGCCGATGTTCATCAGCATCAGGCCGATGGCGGGGGCGATGCCCATCCGCACCCCAAGGGGGATGGCCTCCACGATCTTCTCCCGGACGTTGAGCACCGACAGCACCACAAAGACGATGCCCTCGATGAGGATGATGACCAGGGCGGCCTGGAAGCTGGCGACGTAGGTCATGCCGGTGAGACCGGCGATGTTGGCCACCACCACGGCAAAGAAGCTGTTGAGGCCCATGCCGGGGGCCAGGGCGAAGGGCTTGTTGGCCAGGAATGCCATGCAGAACATGGCGAAGGCGGAGGCCAGGCAGGTGGCCAGGAAGACGCCGTTCCACAGGGCGGAGCCCACATCAAAGCCGGTGAGCAGGTTGGGGTTCAGGGCGATGATGTAGGCCATGGTCATGAAGGTGGTGAGACCCGCCACCACCTCGGTGCGCGCCGTGGTGCCGTTCTCCTTGAGTTTAAAGAATTTTTCCATAGATACCCTCCTATGCACTTCGGGCTGAAATCCCCGGGATGGGGACAAGCGGCCCTGCTGCTTTCGTCCCGGCCACCAAAAAACAAAAAGCGGCTCCTGGAACAGAAGCCGCTCAGCTTCTCAGTAGTTGGCGGATAGGCCGCCAGTAGAAACTCGGGGCCCGTTTCGCCCCGACTATACCGAGGAAAGAAAAACAACAAGGGGATGATAGCATAAACGGAGGGAAAAATCTACTGTTTTTTACAAGAAACGGGAAAAACGCTGAAAATCAGAGAAACCGGGGAGATTTTGTGTGGGTCCTCCTAAAAACCGCCGGGTCATATCCCCATGTCGTCCCCGCTGACCCACCGCACCAGGTAGTTGATGACCACCACCGCCGTGATAAGGATCACCGCCAGCGCCGCCGTCAGCAGGATCTTCCCCTCCTCCTGGGTGGAGAACACCACCGTGCCGATGGTCTCGTTGCCCACGCTCCACAGCAGGGAGGAAAGGGTGATCTCCGACAGGGTGGGGGCCACCACCAGGAAGAAGGAGCCGTAAAGGCTGGGCCTCAAAAGCGGCAGCATGATGGTGGAAAAGGCCTTCAGATGGCTGGCCCCGGCGCAGCGGGAGGCTTCCTCCAGGGACTGGTCGATCTGGGTGATGGCCCCGGAGATGTTGTTGTACCCCAGGTTCATGAACCGGGCCACATAGGCCACCAGCAGGATCCAGATGGTGCCGTAGAGCCGCAGTCCCACCACCGGCAGCGGCTGGGCAAAGGCCAGGATCATGGCCAGGGCGATGATGGTCCCCGGCACGGCGTAGGGCACCGTCACCATGGTCTGCATCAGACGCACCCCCCAGAAGCGGCGGATGCCCCCCCGGATGGCCACATAGGCCACCGCCAGCGCCACCACCGTGACGATCAGCGCCGACATGCCGGAAAGAAAGACACTGTTGCGGAAGGCCCGGCTGATGTTGCGGATGGAAAGGAGCCGGGCGAAGTTCCGGGTGGTGACGTTCCCCGGGCCAAAGGGCAGGCCGAAGGTCTTGGTGAAGGCGGTGGTAAAGGTGGCCGCCACCGGGGCCAGGGTGGTGATGCCGAACACCACCGCCAAAAAGGCGAACAGCCCCCACCGCGCCGGGCCCAGGTGGCCGGGCTGGGCCGAGCCCCCCTTGCCGCTGACCACCACGTACTTCTGGGCCGCCAGCACCCGGTTATAAAGGGCCAGCCCCGCCAGCCCCAGCATCGCCAGCAGCAGCGAGTAGGCCGAGGCCAGCTGGAGGTTGCCCGGCAGGTCCGGGCGGTTGATGATGGCGTAGATCTGGGTGGTCATCAGGTGGATCTGATTTGGCGCGCCCAGCACGGAGGATACGCCGAAATCCGCCAGGATGAACATAAAGG
>CAJUFR010000053.1 GCA_910585525.1 uncultured Angelakisella sp. | reverse complement strand
GATCTACGCCACCTACACCAACACCAAAAAGTACACCATGATGCTGGCCCATCACGACCTGCGGGTGGTCCATGTCTCCACCCATGTCTCGCTGCGGGAGGCCTGCGAGCGGGTGAAGAAGGACCGGGTGCTGGAGGTCATCGAGATCGCCGCCGAAGCCTGCCGGGAGATGGGCATCCCCCACCCCAAGGTGGCGGTGGCCGGGCTGAACCCCCACTGCGGGGAGAACGGCCTGTTCGGCCGGGAGGAGTTGGAGGAGATCGGCCCCGCCATCCAGGAGGCCAGGGAGAAGGGCATCCAGGTCCTGGGCCCCATCCCCCCGGACAGCGTCTTCCCGGAGGCGCTGGGGGGCTGGTACGATATCGTCGTCTGCATGTACCACGACCAGGGCCACATCCCCCTGAAAACGGTGGGTTTCGTCTACGACCGGGAGGCCCAGGGCTGGAAGGCGGTGGAGGGGGTCAACATCACCCTGGGCCTGCCCATCATCCGCACCAGCGTGGACCACGGCACCGGCTTCGCCCTGGCGGGCAAGGGGACCAGCAACGAGTTGAGCCTGGTCAACGCCATCGACTACGCCGTCCGCATGGCCCGGGGCAAGGCCGCCGGGGAGGTGCGGGGATGACGGAAAAGGAGATCGGGTTTTCCCTGGCCCACGTGGGCATCAACTGCGCGGATGAGGAGGAGGCCCGGCAGACCGCCCAGACCCTCTGCGCCCTCTTCGGCCTGGAGTACCGGCCGGGGGTCAAGTCGGTCTTTGCCGGCAGCGCCGTGGAGTGCATGAAGCCCCCCTGCCGGGGCCGCAACGGCCACATCGCTATCGCCACCGGCGACCTGGAGGGGGCCTCCGCCCTGCTTCGCCGCCGGGGCGTGGCCCTGGACGAGACCACCCGCACCCCCAAGGCCGTCTACCTCCGGGACGAGGTGGGAGGGTTCGCCATCCACCTGGTGCAGAAATAGGTCCCCGGACAGGGGGCCATGAGAAAGGTCGTGTGTTGTATGATCGATCGCTTCAATGAGATCACCTCCTTTTCCCCCTTTGGCGGGCAGCTGATCCGGGAGGAGGTCAAGGGCAGGGCGGAAAAGCGGGTGGAGATGGAAAACGCCCTGGAGGCGCGGTCCGGCGGGGACCGGGAGATGCTGGTCTACGTCCCCGCCTCCGGCTGCCCCGACGCCAAACAGTGCCAGGTGCTGATGGTGCTGCGGGACGACAGGGAGGAGGCCACCGCCCGGGAGGCCATGGAACGCCTGGGGCTGGAACAGCTGGCGGAGGAACGTCATTTTATCCTGGTGTTCCCCGATCCCTCCCCCCAGGGCTGGCGGACCTCCGGCAGCGGCCTGGAGGAGGACATGGACTACCTTTCCCGGTGCTTTATGACGCTGCCCGCCGGGAAGGGGCGGGTGGGGGGCTTCATCGGCATGATCTTCTACGCCGCCCTGACCCCGAACACCGCCGCCTTCCTCCTGTCCATGAGCGCCCTGCGGCCCACCCACGTGGCGGGTATCCTGCTGGGGGCGCAGCCCCCGGAGGGGTACCGTGTCCCGGAGGGAGCGGGTGCTCCCCAGGCGGCCTGGCTCTGCGGAAGGGACCCACAGGCGGAGCAGTACCTGGCCAGGGTCAACCGGTCCGGGGAGGGGGTGGAGACAGGGACGGTCACCGTATATACCAGCACCGCCAACCCCGCCCTCCGGCACATGGTGTCCGCCCGGCCCCTTTCGGCGGAGGAGATGGCCCGGGCCTGGGACAGCCTGTTTTCCGAGACCCGCCGCTGGACCAACGACACCTACGGCACCTACCAGGCCCGCACCGACTTCGCCGCCCGGGGGTTCATCCCCCACCTTCTGGACAGCAGCCTGGGGGTGAACAACGACTTCCCCCACACCTGGTACGAATATGTCCCGCCCCGTCTGCGGGGGAGCCGGGAGAAGGTCCCCCTGGTGTTCTACTTCCACGGCATCGGCTGCGTCCCCCTCTACGGCGCCGAGCAGAGCGGCTGGCACGACATCGCCGACCGGGACGGCTTCATCGTGGTCTACCCCAAACCTGCGGTGAACAAGATGTGGAACATCTGGGACGATCCCATCCTCCCCAGCGACCACGCCTTTATCCTGGCCCTGCTGGAGCGGCTGAAGGAGACCTATGCCATCGACGAGAGCCGGGTCTACGTCACCGGCTTTTCCATGGGCGGCATGATGACCCACTCCCTGGCCTCCGCCTACCCGGAGCTGTTTGCCGCCGCCGCCCCCTGCAACGGCTTCCACTGGGGGTACCTCACCGACCTGGCCAGCCGTGTCGGCAAGCTGCCCGGAAACCCCAGCGTCCCCAACGGCCCCCGCACCGACCCCTCCCGTGTCCGGCTGCTGGCCGACCGGAAGAAGGCCGCCCGGGACTACAAAATGCCGGTGTTCCAGAACATGGGCCTGCTGGACGGCAAATGGCCCATCACCCGGGAGGAGGACCCCATGAGCGCCCTGGACACCCTCTCCTTCTGGAAGCGGTACAACGGCATCCCGGAGGGGGAGACCTTCGACAGCCGGCACGAATCCGGCCTGGCGGCGGACGAGACCTTCTACGACGGCGATGACCAGCGTTTCCTCCACCACCGCTGGCATAGCGGGGACCCGGGCCAGCCTCCCCTGCTGGAGATGGTGCTGGCCAAGCGGATGCCCCACGCCCTGGACCTGCGCCAGATCCAACTGGCCTGGCAGTATATCCGGCACTTCTCCCGGATGCCGGACGGCTCCCTGAAGTACAGCCTTTGACCTTGACACGGGGACATTCTATCGCTAAACTACAATGAAAGAAGGACAACCAAAATGACGATCCAAATGACCATCACCCTGGCAATCGTAATTTTGATGATCGGAATGATCATGTCGGACAGATTCGCCTTCGGCGCCCCGCCCCTGATCGCCTGCACCCTGCTGGTGGTCACCGGCATGGCCACGGTGCAGGACGCCTTCCAGGGCTTCATCGATCCTAACGTCATCATGATCGCCGGCTTTATGGCCGTCATGGCCGCCTTCCAAAAGACCAGCATGATCGAAAAGATCCGGTCCGCCATGCTGGACATGGCCCACAAGGGCGGCTTCAAGGGCTATGTCCTGATGCTGCTGCTCATCATGATCGGGGCCAGCCTGCTGGGCGGCGGCAACACCGCCTACTACGTGCTGGTGCTGACCCTGGTCTCCACCATCCCCTACAGCAAGGAACTGCCCACCTCCCGTATCCTGCTGCCCCTGGGCTTCGCCACCGGCCGCTCCCTGATCCCCTTCAACGTGGCCTTCTTCTTCGGCCTGGTCTCCACCCTGCTGGAAAGTTCCGGCGCCAACGTGGCCAACCTCCCCATGATCAACCTTTCCATCACCAGCTTCTTTGCCTCCGCCGCCTACCTGGTCTGGGCCCTGGTCGGCTACCGGCTGCTGCCTGACCACCCCATCGCCGCCGCTTCCGCCGGCGCCGTCCAGGGGGAGCAGGCCGCCGCCATGCCCAAGTGGAAGGAGAACTGCACCTACGGGGCGCTGATCTTCAGCGTGGCCGGCATGATGCTGCTGGGCAAGCTGGGGGACGCCGGCTACCTGGTCCCCGGCCTTGCCACCGCTTTCCTCTTCCTCATCGGCGCGCTGGACTTTAAGGAGGTCCGCAACAGCATCGCCTCCCCCCTGATCCTGATGATGGCCGGCGTCATCGGCGTCGCCGCCTCCCTGGCTAACACCGGCTTCACCGCCATGGTGGGGGAGGCGGTGGCCACCACCCTGGGCTCCTCTGTCAGCCCCTTCGTCCTGGTGCTTGCCTTCGCTTTCCTCACCAGCGCCTGCGCCACCCTTACCGGCGCCAGCATCGGTTCGGTCTTTGTCTTTGGGCCCATCGCCGTGGCCGCCTGCGTCAGCCTCGGCTTTGACCCCACCGCCGTGGCGGCCGTCATCGTGCTCAGCGCCTGGTCCGGCGGCTTCCTGCCGGTGGACGGCCTGCCCGCCATGATCATGGGGATGGGCAACTACAAACTCTCCGAATTCTGGAAGTTCGTCATCCCCATGTACATCATCACCATCGTCGCCATGTCCATCGGCGCCGTCGTGATGTTCCCCATGTGATCTGGGCAACATAATACTCACCGGGGGCCGGTGGCTAACAAGCCGCCGCCGGCCCCCGGTTTATCCCGTATCCCGCAAAGGAGAAAAAAATATGATACCTGTTACGTTGTTTATCCTGGGACTTCTCTGCCTCATCAAGGGCGGGGACTGGTTCGTGGACGGGGCCACCGGCATCGCCCGCCGGTTCCGCCTGCCGGAACTGCTCATCGGGGCCACGGTGGTCTCCATCGGCACCACCCTGCCGGAGGTGATGGTCTCCACCACCTCCGCCCTCAGCGGCCACGGGGAGATCGCCTACGGCAACGCCATCGGCTCGGTGATCTGCAACACCGCCCTTATCGCCGCCATCACCATCGCCGTCCGGCCGGGGAAGGTGGACCGCCAGGCCCTCTCCACCCCTGTCACCTTCTTCTTCATCGCCGCCGCCGTCTACGCCGGGGTGGCCTACACCGCCGGCTACTTCAGCCGGATCATCGGCATCGCCCTGCTGGGGATGTTCCTTGTGTACATGCTCCTGACGGTGCGGCAGATGACCGGCGGCCCAAAAACCGCCGCCGCAGGGCAGGGGGAGGCTGCCGGCTCCCTCCTGGCGGAACTGGTGCGGCTGGCGGGGGGCTCGGTGCTCATCGCCGTGGGGGCACGGCTGCTGGTGGACAACGGCACCCTCATCGCCCAGGCCCTGGGGGTGCCGGAATCGGTCATCGCCCTGACCTTCGTGGCCCTGGGGACCTCCCTGCCGGAACTGGTCACCGCCATCACCGCCCTGGTCAAGGGCCACGGGGCCCTCTCCCTGGGCAACATCATCGGGGCCAACCTCTTCAACCTGGTGCTGGTCAGCGGCGTTTCCATCACCCTGGCCCCCTTCGCCATCCCCCAGGGCGCCACCATCGCCGGGCGCAACGCCTCCCTGGTGATGGACCTTCCGGTGATGCTGGCGGTGATGCTGCTGCTGACCGTTCCCGCCCTGGCAAAGGGCCGCCTTTACCGGCTCCAGGGCATCCTGCTGCTGGTGATCTACGGCGCCTTCTGCGCCGTCCAGTTCACCCTTTAAGGTACCGCCACAGCGTCGACCGGCTGATGCCCAGTTGCTTTGCCGCCATCGTCTGGTTGCCGCCGCAGGCGTCCACCGCCTGGCGGACCGCCTCCAGGGTGATCTGCTCCAGCGTCCGGCCCGGCTGCCCGGTGCCGGCGGGCTGCCGGGCAGCCTTGGGATGGTGGAGGGCCCGCTCCCGGGCCAGCACCTCTGCCACGTCGCCGCTGCGGATATAGGAGGTATCGGTGATGGTGGCCAGGGCCAGCAGCACCTTTTTGAACTGGGTGAAGTTGTTGGGCCAGTGGTAGCTTCGCAGCTGCTCCATGGCCCGGGGCTCAAAGCCCACCAGCTGCTTGCCCAACTCCTGGTTGATGACGTTGAGGCAGAGCCCCGCCAGGGAGGATATCTCGTCCGAGCGGCTGCGCAGCGCCGGCAGCTGGAGGCAAAAGCACCCCAGCCTGGAGATGATCCGCCGGGCCTTGTCCGGCATGACCTCCTCCTCTGTCCAGTCGTAGGAGAAGATGAGCCGTATCCGCTTGACCAGGTTGGTCTCCATGGTGATGGCCAGCAGCCGGGAGCAGGAATGGTCCGGCATCTCCTCGGCGTGGCGGAAAAAGACGGTGCCCTCCCGCTCGTTGAGGGGGGAGGCGTAGTGATCAAAGAGAAAGTCCCACTCCCTGTCGCTGGCCACGGTGCAGTCCACCGTGACAAAGGGGCTCCTTGTCCGGGGGGAGCGCAGGTAGACGGCCCGGGCGATCTGCTCCTTGGCCGTCCCGGCCTCCCCCAGCAGCATCAGGGGCTGGTAGCTTCCGGCCACGGCGTTCAGCTGGTCCTCCAGCGCCCCCATGGCGCCGCTGATGTTGTAAAAGCTGCCGGCGGACAGGTGGGTCACCTCCATGGAACTCAGGGCCCGGATGCCGGGCCGGTCGGAGCGCAGGGGGATTCGGGTGACGGCGTACCGGAACAGGTAATACCGCTCCTGGGCGATCCGGGGGGCCCGGGCCGATATCTGGTACAGGCTCCCCCTCTCGTTCTGGTAAAACTTGATCTGGGACCCCGGGGGTATCTCCGGGATGCGCTTGCGCAGCAGTTCCAGCTGGCGCTCCTCCGGCCGCTCCTTCACCGAGTAGCAGAGCTCCCCCTTGGCGTCCATGATCACGGTGTTGCTCTCCCTCTCCCGGGCGATGCGGCGCAGGAAGTGGACCTCCCGCCGCAGTTCCTGCAAATAGCCGCTGATGCGGATGGCCTCGTCAAAGGCTGTGTGCAGGCTCTCCATCCCGGAGGTGATGAGAAAGGCGGTCATGCCGTTCTGGAGGGCCAGGGTGTGGGTCACCACATCGCTCACCACCATCTTGTAGCCCCCCTGCCGCAGCCGCCCCAGGGCGGTCTCCGCCTCCCCGGCGCTGTGGACGGTGATGATGTCCAGTTCGTACCCCAGCAGGTCGCAAAGGATATGGGCGGGCTCGGTGATGCTGGGGAAGCCCACCACGGCGTAAAGGCTGGAGTAGTTCTCCACCATCTTGATGACCCGCAGCACGTCGTAGACCGACAGCCGGATGGAGATGACCGGTATCTCGGTAAGGGTCTGTATCAGCTGGGCGGTGCCGCCCCGGGAGATGATGGCGTCGTAGTCCTCGGTGCCGTACCGCTTGACGATCTCCGCCCCGTCCTCCATGTCCCCGGTAAAGGCGTCGAACTGCACGTTGGGGTAGTTCATCGCCACCTTTTCCAGGGATGCCCGCATCCCGTCGTAGGGGGCGATCCCCAATATCCTGGTGACCGGCTGCGCCATGCCTGATCCCTCCCGTCTGATCTCATCCATCGATATATCATATTATAACATATCAGGCCGATCGTTTCAATTAGCGACAGGTTTTAAGACCACTTGTATGCTACGGCGCCATTTTATCATTTTTCGTCTGATAATAAAGCGTCGTTGGTTTTCTGTTGCAAAATGCATCTGTTATTTCCATAAAATCCACACGGAAGGAGCCTATCCTATGAGCGACATCCTGTGCAGCCACCCCATCTATTCCTATATCTCCAC
The DNA here is from genome assembly GCA_910585525.1 of uncultured Angelakisella sp. Taxonomy (GTDB): domain Bacteria; phylum Bacillota; class Clostridia; order Oscillospirales; family Ruminococcaceae; genus Angelakisella. The sequence continues at coordinate 7,449 of CAJUFR010000053.1, read as the reverse complement.
CCTGGCGGGCTATGACCCGGTCAGGACCTACTATGTCTGCGCCCCGGAGGAGGACGCCGCCAGCCTGGACAGCCTGGCCCGCTTTGCGGAGGTCTCCGGCTGGCGGGAAGCTGCCCAGCAGCGGGGGGCCGTCCTGGTGATGCCCGCCGCCCCCGGGGGCTGGGACGCCCTTCCCGACACCCTGCTGATGGATATCTACCTTGAGACCCGGAACCGCTTCCAGACCCGCAGCGGCAAAGCCCTCTGGGGCCGCCAGGGCGGGCTTTGGTGCTGGGAAACGATGATCTGCCTGGCGGGCTACCGCCAGGGCGCCGCCTTTGCCGGGCGGGCCTTGGTCCGCTGCCCCAACCTCTTTGCCGCCACTGCCCTGGTGGAGGGCGCCCCTGCGGACTTCCGGGCGGGGGACCAGCCCTCCAGCCACTGGCTGGTGAAAAATGTCGGCGGCGACTACCGGAAAAGGAACCGGGATATCCCTGTCTGCCTCTGGATGTGGGGCAGCCAGGAGCAGACCCAACCGGCTGTTGACTACTTCACCCGACAGGAGGGAGCCAAACCGGCGGAGGTCACCATCGCCGGGCAGACCGCCCGGCTGTGGCAGCCCCAAGGGCGCCCCGCCCACCAGGTGGCTGTCTTTTCCGGCGGGCCCCGGCCTGGCCCGGAACTGACCCGGCTGATCGCCGGGGAATTGTTCAGCCACGCCATCCGCTGGAAGAACAGCCCCGACGGCACCCTTGATCGGATCCACGATCGGGAGGAGTTTTACCACCACCCCCTCTTTACCCGGCACACCGTCACCGCCAACGACAGCGACTACGACTTTTTCGTGCACCTTCCCGCCAGGATGGACCGGGAAGCGGCGGCGGGCCTGCCCCTGGTGTTCACCGTCCACGGCCGGGGCGAACCGGCCTGGATGTTCACCACCAAAAACGGCTGGGACCGGCTGGCCGGCGAGACCGGGGAGTTCATCCTGGTCTCCCCCGATTCCCCGGGGAATATCTGGTTTTTGGACCGGGACGGAGCGGCTTTCCCCGCCATGGTGCAGTTCATGGCGGAGCATTACCGCATCGACACCACCAGGGTCTACCTCACCGGCTTTTCCAACGGCGGCATGATGGCCCGGGAGACGGGGGTCCGGTACCCCTGGCTCTTTGCCGGGATATCCCCCTGGAACGCCCCCAGGGCGGACACCTTCGCCCTCCGGCGGGAGGACAGCCCCGCCATGCCGGACCGCTTCGGCCCCGAAATGGAGGAGGTCCTGGCGGGCTTCACCGCCGGCGGCTATGAGCTGCCTGCCTGGTTCTGCTACGGCGACAACGACCCCGCCGCCGCCCCGGAGGAAAATCTGATGCTGGACACCCTCCTCCGGGCCAACGGCTGCACCGGGGAAGCCGTCGCCCTGGACAGCGCCAGCCAGTACCCCCGGGGGGCCGGGTACCAACAGGGGGAGCGGTTTTCCACGGTGGTCTACCCCAAGGCGGACGGCACCGTCCCGGTGGCGGTGACGGTGATGAAGGAGATGCCCCACGGGGCCATCCACGACCAAAGCCGGGCGGCCTGGCGTTTTTTAAGGCGGTTCCGGCGGATAGAGGGCCGGAAGGATATCTGCCTGGATATGGGCTAGCAAAAGAGGGACACGGTTTTTACACCGTGTCCCTTTTCTTCCCTTGCTAGGACTTGTCCCCCGACCGGAACAGCAGCGCCGCGATGAGCCCGAAGAACACCGCCGCGGCGATGCCTGCCGCCGAGGCGGTGAACCCCCCGGACAGCACCCCCAGCAGCCCCTTTTCCAGCACCGCCTCCCGGGTGCCCTTGGCCAACAGCGCCCCAAAGCCGGTGAGGGGCACCGTGGCCCCCGCCCCGGCGAAGTCGATGACAGGCTGGTAGACCCCCAGCCCCCCCAGCACCACCCCGGCCACCACGTAGGCCACCAGGATGCGGGCGGGGGTCAGCTTGGTGTAGTCGATGAACACCTGGCCCAGGGCGCAGAAGGCGCCCCCCACCGCAAAGGCCTTGAGGTACGGCAAAAGCATCTCCATGGTCAAAAACCTCCTATCTTTCGGTGTTGGACAGCCACACCAGGTGGGCGATGCCGGGGATGGATTCCCCTTGCTGCACCGCCGTGGTGGACATCAGCGCCCCGGTGGCCATAAACAGCACGTCCTTCAGTTCCCCCCGGCGGATGGCCGGCAGGATGTAGCTGCACAGCACCGCCGCCGAGCAGCCGCAGCCGGAGCCCCCCGCCTCCACCTGCTGCTTTTCGGCGTCGTAGATCAGCAGACCGCAGTCGGCGTGGCGCCCCTCCAGCTTCCAGCCCTCCCGCTCCATCAATTCCAGCAGCAGGGCGCTGCCCACCTTGCCCAGGTCACCGGTGGCGATGAGTTGGAACCGGTCGGGGGCCATGTTGGTATCCCGGAAGAACTGCTTCAGCGTCTCCGCCGCCGCCGGGGCCATGGCCGCCCCCATATTGTTGGCGTCGGTGATGCCCATGTCCTTGATGGTCCCTATGGTCACCCCCCGGACATAGGGGGGGACGCTCTTCTGCCCCACGATGGCCGCCCCGGAGCCGGTGACGGTCCACTGGGAGGTGGGGGTCCGCTGGCCGCCGTACTCCAGGGGGAACCGGAACTGGCGCTCCGCCGAGCAGAAGTGGGAGGAGGTGATGGCGGCGGTCCGCTCCCCGAATCCCCCCTCCACAAAGAGGGAGGCCAGGGCCAGCGATTCCGCCATGGTGGAGCAGGCCCCGTACAGCCCCACAAAGGGCACCCCCAGGTCCCGCAGGCCGTAGGTGGAGCTGGTGCACTGGTTCAGCAGGTCCCCGGCAAAGATGTATTGCAGTTCCCCGGGGGAGAGCCCCGCCTTGTTCAGGGCGATGTTGATGGCGTCCTTCTGCAGGCGGCATTCCGCCTTTTCCCAGGTCTGCTCCCCCATGGTGCTGTCGGGGCAAAGCTGGTCGAAGTATCCCGCCAGCGGGCCCTCGCTCTCCTTTTTGGAGCCCACCGCCCCGAAGGAGAGGACCGAGGGGGTGTTCTCCAGGATCAAGGTGTGTCCAAGCCGTTTTGCCATAAATGTTCCCTCCCTTTTAATGGGCCCCTGTAAGGAACAGGATCAGCCCGTAGATGATGGCGGCGGTGACGCCGTAGACGATCACCGGCCCGGCGATGATGAACATCTTGGCCCCCAGGCCCAGCACCAGCCCCTCGCTTTTGAACTCGATGGCGGGGCTCACCACGGCGTTGGCAAATCCGGTGATGGGCACCAGCGTCCCCGCCCCGCCGAACTTGGCGATGTTGTCGTATACCTTCAGCCCGGTGAGCAGGGCGGAGAGGAACACCAGCGCCACCGAGGTCCAGGCGGCGGCCTCGTCCTTTTGCAGACCCTGGGCGGCGAGGAATTCCATCATCCCCTGCCCCAGGGTGCAGATAAGTCCCCCGATGAGGAAAGCCAGGGGGATGTTCCGCCAGCTTTTGGTGTTGGGGCTGGCCTTTTTTGTCATCTGGTCATAGTCCTTTGGTGTAAGCGCCAAAGTCATCGCTCCTTTTTGGGATAGTTTTGCCATTATCATGCGCCCCGCCGGGGGCTGTTATACCTGGGGTATTTTTTGCCCCCTTGATTTTGACTTTCCACAGTTTCCACGGAGTTTTCAACATCGCCTGTGGAAAGCTGTGGAAAAGAGGATAAAAACCTGTCCCGAACCCATTTTGCCGGGGCGCATATCCTGGTAACAGGCAGGCAGCTGCCTACATACAAGGGGGGGTGACAGGATGGGCTGCCGAAGGAACCGATGTCCGAAAAAGGGCCCGGGCTCGCTGCTGCCGCTGGTCTGCGCCGCCTTTGGGGCGGGGGTGTTCCTGGCCCTGTTCTGCTCCCTCAAGCTGGTGCTGGTGCTGGCCGCGGCGTTCCTGGTGGTGCTGGGGCTGCTGGCGGCGGACCGGTAGTTTTTACGAAGGTGGTGAACGATCCCATGAAAGTCGTGGTCGTAAAGAGCCCCCGCATCCTGGCGGGCATCCTGCGGTTCCTCTTCAAGATACGCAAGGAGGAGACCGAGTGACAGCGAGCCGCCCCGGCGTGGTCTACACGCCGGGGCGGCTCGTTTGGTGTCATCCACCGAACATATTCTTTTTGTTGGCCCCGTACACCATCATCACCAGCCCCAGGCTGATGTAGACCGACACCACCGACGTCCCCCCGTAGGAGAGGAAGGGCAGCGTCACCCCGATGACCGGCAGCACCATCAGGCACATCCCCAGGTTGACGATGATCTGGAAGGCCAGCATGGCGAACACCCCGGTGCAGATGTACTTGCCGGTGTAGCTGCGGCTCACCGCCCCGGTCCACAGGATCCGGCCGCAGATCACCGCCAGCGCCACCACCACCGCCACGCAGCCCAAAAAGCCCAGGGATTCCCCCACAAAGGTGAAGATGAAGTCGTTGTACATCTCCGGGACGTAGTTGTGGTTCTCGGCAAAAAGGCCGATGCCGAATATCTGCCCCGAGCCCAAGGAATCCAGCCCCTCCAGCTGCTGGAAGGCCACGTCCTCGAACTCCTGGGCCTGGGGGTTAAAGACGCTGAGGATGCGGTTGCGCTGGAAGTCGGAGAGGATGTAGGTCCAGACCACCGGCACCGACACCGCCACCGCTCCCGCCGCCCCCAGGATGATCTTCCGGGACAGGCCGGCCACAAAGAGCATCGCCGCCGCGATGGCCGCCAGCACCAGCGCCACCCCGGTGTCCCGCTGGAGCAGCACCGCCCCCACCCCGATCCCGGCGTTGAGCAGCACCGGGATGAGCACCCGGGGCTGGTTCAGGTCCTCCCGCACCTGGGCCAGGTGCCAGGCAAAGGCCAGGATAAAGGCAAACTTCCAAAGCTCGCTGGGCTGGAAGGAGGTGACGCCGGGGATGGGCAGCCAGCTGCGGTTGTCCGACCCCTGCCGGGTCTCCCCAAAGAAGGCGGTGAACACCATCAGCGCCCCGGTAAGGGGGTAGTAGAACCGCCACAGCCCCGCCAGGCTCTCGTAGTCGAACACCGCCACCATCACCACCACCGCGCAGACCCCCAGCCCGGTGGCCAGGGCCTGTATCTGGTAGGGCCGCTCCTTGCAGTACCCGGCGACGTGGATGGCGTAGATGCACAGCACGCTGAGGGCGGAAAGACAGAGGGCCAAAAACAGGTTCAGCTTGTCCGCCCGCTGCCGGAACCTGCCCCAAAAGCCGGCCAGCCATTTGGTCATCCGGGACCCCCCTTTCGGTTTTCCTTATCTTAATAAACGAGACGGCAGCCCCGTTCTCTTCACCGGTAACGGATATTATTATACCACAGGGCGGGTGGGGAGACAATATCGTATCTCCCCCCGGGGCGGCACCGGTTGACAGCCCCACCCCCCGGGTGTAGAATGAGACCGAAAACACCATCGAGGAGGTCTTTTATCCATGGTTATTGCAGTCACCTACCAGGAGGGCCAGGTGTTCCAGCACTTCGGCCATAGCGAGTTTTTCAAGCTGTACCAGGTGGAGGGGGACGCCGTCGTCTCCGCCCGGGTAACGGGGACCCAGGGGGCCGGTCACGGCGCCCTGGCGGGGTTCCTCCGGGAGCAGGGGGCGGAGGTCCTCATCTGCGGCGGCATCGGGGCGGGGGCCAGGACCGCCCTGGACCAGGCGGACATCCGCCTTTACCCCGGGGTCACCGGGGAGGCCGACCAGGCGGTGGCCCAGCTGCTGGCGGGGCAGCTGCGGTACGACCCAGACACCACCTGCCACCATCATCATCACGGGGAGGGCCACAGCTGCGGGGAGCATCCCCAGGACTGAGCCATCGACCCATCTCATCAAACAGGAGGTTCATCTCATATGATTTCCAAGGAATTGCAGCAAAAGGTGGAAAATTACGCCGACCGGTGCCGGAAGGACGTGGTGGAGGATTTAAAGGCTCTGGTTCGCATCCCCAGCGTCAGCCATTACGGGGCGGACGGCAAGCCCTTTGGGGAGGGCTGCGCCCGGGCGCTGGCCAAGGCCCTGGAACTGGCGGAGGGCCATGGCCTGGCGGTCCAGAACTGCGGCGACTGGTACGGCCTGGCCCAATACGGGGAGGGGGACAAGACCATCGGCCTTTTCTCCCACCTGGATGTGGTGCCGGAGGGGAACAACTGGATCTACTCCCCCTACGACCCCACCGAGAAGGACGGCCTGCTCATCGGCCGGGGGGTAGCGGACAACAAGAACGCCGCCGTGGTCTCGATGTACGTGATGAGGGCCTTCCGGGAACTGGGCCTGCCGCTGCGCAGCAGGATATCCCTTTTCTTCGGGTGCAGCGAGGAAACGGGGATGCAGGACATCGACCGCTTTGTGGCGGAGCAGCCCATGCCGGACTTTTCCATCGTGCCGGATACCGACTTCCCCGTTTGCCACGGGGAGAAGGGCATCCTCTCCTGCCAGGCCCGGAGCAGCCGCCCCTGGCGGCAGGTGAAGTCGCTGACAGGGGGCTTTGTGGGCAACATGGTGCCGGACCATGCCGCCGCCCTGCTGCCTATGGACGCCGCCCTGCTGGACGCCCTTCACGCCGCCGCTGCCGGGGCCCAGGGCGTCACGGTGACCGCCGGGGAGGATGAGATCACCGTCTCCGCCGCCGGGCTGGGGGCCCACGCCGCCCATCCCCAGGGGGGTGACAACGCCATCCGCAAGCTGTGCGCTTTCCTGGCCGGGGTGGAGGCCATCCACCGGGAGGACCGGGAGCTCTGCGCCTTTGTGGCCGGGACGCTGGCCGACTGCTACGGCACCGGCCTGGGCATCGCCTGGGAGGACGCCCCCTCCGGCAAACTCACCGCCATCAGCGGGGTGGCGGAGACCCGGGAGGGCTGCCTGGTGGTCCACTACAACATCCGCTACCCCGTCACCCACAGGGGGGAACTGGTGAAGGAGGGTCTGGAAAAGACCTTCGCCCCCGCCGGGTGGCAGCTGACGGTGACCGGCGACAGCGCCCCCATGTACCTCCCCGCCGACGACCCCAAGGTCCGGGAACTGAGCCGTGTCTACGCCGAGGTCACCGGCAAGGACGCCACCCCCTACGTCATGGGGGGCGGCACCTACGCCCGGCACATCCAGAACGCCGTGGGCTTCGGGATGGAGAGCCGCATCGACGCCGGCCTCCCCGCCGGCCACGGCGGCGTCCACGAGCCAGACGAGGCGGTGAAGATCGACGACCTGGTGGAAGCCATCAAGATATATGTCCTCTCCATCCTGGAGGTGGACCAGATACTCCACAGTTAAACCGGAAGCCACCGAAGACGGGGATTGGTCCAACGGCTGCTTTTTGGACAAACTGGGCGGAGGAGTTCCAACGGGAGATCAGGCGGCAGCCGGAAACACCGCCCATCCCCTGATATAGCCAAGAAAAAACAAGCCGGGAGTGGACAAAAGACGAAGATTAAGGTAAAATAAAAGATATGAGAAGAAGCA
>CAJUFR010000052.1 GCA_910585525.1 uncultured Angelakisella sp. | reverse complement strand
TACTCCCCGGTGAGGTCGATCTCCACCCCGTTGATGCGGCGGATGACGGCGGCGCCGCCCCCCACGCTGACCCCGGTGACCTGGACCGTCTCCCCGGCGGCGTTTTGCAGCAGCAGTCCGGCGGTGTTGGGGTGGCAGCCGGTGGTCCGGGTGTCGCAGGTAAAGCGGTACTCCAGCCCGGCCTTTTCCGCCCAGGCGAAGGAATCCCGGATGCGGGGGTCCTCGGTGCCAAAGCCCAGCACCCCGGCGATGAGGGCCCGGTCGGTGCCGTGCCCCCGGTAGGTGCGGGCAAAGGAGCCGTAGAGGGTGAACTCCACCCGGACGACGGGGCCGGGGATCATCCCCCGGGCCAGCTGGGCGATGCGCAGCGCCCCGGCGGTGTGGGAACTGGATGGCCCGATCATGTTGGGGCCGATGATGTCAAAGACGCTGAGTTCCTTCATGGCGCACCTTCCTTTTCCTAGTCTAGGATACCTTATTATATAGATATCATTATAACGAAAATTTGGGGAAATACAATACCTCCCTCATATTTGGGCCGGGGGACGCATATCCATCACTTACAGGGAATGTGTGGCAGGCCGGGAAGCCGCTGCCAGTCCCCGGCACCCCAAAAAAGCCAAGGACATAAAAGGAAAAGGAGGGGATAACGTGGCATTTCCCCGCAAAACCCTGGCCCAAAGCCGTCGGGCTATGCCGAAAAACAGGGGAACATCTCCCCCTGCGGCACAGGGTACCTCGCAGGATACACAAAAAAACGACCCCGGACCCTTAAAATCAATTATGATTTTTTCCCTTTACAACGTCAGTGAAGTCGTATATAATGTTACTGATACAAATTGTCGAATATTATGCTATCAGGGGCACAGGCTTTTCCCTGCCGGTCCCCCTGTGGTTCATCGTCGGCGTCAGGAGATGCCGGACGACCAAAACAAGGAGGTTTGAGCGGGATGTACCTTGTACCACTCAGCGCGCTGCCGTCTATCCAGCCCCTGGAGACCGTGAACCAGGAGCCCGGCGCCGCCCTAAAACAGCAGGAAGGAAAATCGTCCTTTGCCAACATCATGCGGGAAGCCATCGACACCCTGCGCCAGAGCCAGGAGACCGCCGCCGCGGATTCCTACGACCTGGCCATGGGGGATGTTGCCAGCCTGCACAACATGATGATCAACTCCGCTATGGAAGCCACTGCGGTGGAGACCGCCGTGCAGCTGACCTCCCGGGCGGTCAGCGCCTACAAGGAGATCATGCAGATGCAGATCTGACCCTGACCCCCTTGCGCCTAGGGGCGGGGATCCAGCAGGAAAGTTGGTAACAGGTAGATGAAGATAGATCTCAAAAAGATGTTTCAGGACCTGCTCCTAAAGTTCAAGGACTTTTGGAGCAAGCTGACCAAGCAAAGCAGGATACTGCTCCTCTCCGCCGTGGGGGGGGCTTTGGTGCTGATCGTCCTCGCGACGGTCCTTTTGAACGTTTCCAGCGGGGGCTACCGGGTCATCTTCCCGGGTATGAGCAGCGAGGAAGCCGCCCAGGTCTACGCCACCCTCCAGGAGATGAACGTCCAGCCCCAGATCGACGGCCGGGGCCAGGTGCTGGTGCCCAAGGAGCAGTGGGATAACCTGGTGTTCCAACTCAACGGCAAGGGCTACCCCAAGACCACCCTCAGCTACGACACCTTCACCAATATGTCCGGCTTCACCTCCACCGAATTCGAGAAAAAGACCGGTCTCCTCTACCAGACCCAGGACCGGGCCCAGCAGACGCTGCTGCGCCAGCCCGGCATCGAGGACGCGGTGGTGAACTTCAGCGTGCCCGAGACCAGCAACTACATCTGGGACCAGGCCAACCAGCAGGAGAGCACCGCCAACGCCACCATCCGCATGAAGTCCGGCTACGAGCTGACGCCGGAGCGGGTCAGCGCCGTCAAGCATCTTATCGCCACCAGCATCCCCAACCTGGCGCCGGAAAACGTGGTGGTCATCGACGCCGCCACCGGGCTGGAGGTGACCGGCACTGACGACCCCTCCAGCGCCGGCTATTACAGCGTTCAGCGGCTGGACTACGAGGGCCTCATCGCCAAGCGCATTGAGGAAAACGTGGTGCGGCTGCTGTCCGGCCGTTATGGCCCCGACGGGGTCACCGCCGTGGCCACCGTCAGCCTGGACTACGACAAGATGGTCTCCGAGACCAAGACCTTCCAGCCCTCCGGCAGCGGCAACAGCGGCGTCACCAACCACTATGAGGAACGGTACTCTCTTAACGGCACCGTCCCCGCCGAGGGTGTCGTGGGGGAGGAGAACAACACCGACTCTCCCCCCATCTACCCCAACAACAACGGCGACGGAGACGGCTCCACCACCGATTACTACCGCAACGTCGATTATGACGTCAGCTACATAATGACCCAGATCGAGAAGGGGGAGCCTATCCTCCAGCGCGCCACCGTGGCGGTGATCGTCAACGACCAGAACTTCAACATCGACGTGGAGGAGACGCTGGTGGACCTCATCTCCAAGGCGGTGAACATCACCTCCGATAACATCCGTGTCACCAACCTCAACTTCGGCCAGGCTACCCAGCCTGCCAGCACCACCGGCGACGGCCTGTCCGACCGCCAGCGACTGCTGCTCATCCTGGGCATCGTGCTGCTGCTGGTCATCGCCATCCTGGTGGTCACCCTGCTGCTGGTCCAGGGCCGCAAGAAGAGCAAGAAGGGCGAGGAAGAAGGGGAACTCAGCGAGATCCCCACCCAGGAGGACATCAACAAGGAGATCGAAGAGCACAAGCGGATGCTGCAAAGCGAAGCACTGGCCGCCTCCAACACCAAGGAGAGCGCCATCACCGAGGAGATCAGGACCTTCGCCAAGGAGAATCCCGAGATCACCGCTTCGCTGCTGCGCTCGATGTTGAGGGAGGAGAAGTAATATGGCGTCAGAAACTCTCACCCCCATCAAAAAAGCCGCGGCCATCGTCATCGCGCTGGGGGCGGAGCGGGCCAGTGAGGTCTATAAGTTCCTTAACGAGGAGGAGATCGAACAGCTTTCCCTGGAGATCGCCAAGCTGGAGCGGCTTTCCCCGGAGGATATGCAGGAGACGGTGGAGGACTTCTACGGCCTGTGCATCACCCAGAAGGTCATCAACGAGGGCGGCGTTCTCTACGCCAAGGACGTGCTGGAGAAAGCCTTTGGCCAGCAGCAGGCATCCTCCTTTATGGAACGCCTGAGCAAATCCCTGCGCAGCAAGTCCTTTGAGTTCATCCGCAAGGCGGACAGCAAGAATATCCAGATGATCCTGCAAAACGAGCACCCCCAGACCATCGCCCTGATCCTCTCCTACGCCCGGAGCGACCAGGCGGCCCAGATCATCGCCGAACTGCCCCGGAGCATCCAGCTGGATGTCATCAAACGCATCGCCGAGTTGGACCGGGTGAGCCCGGAGATGATCAAGCTGGTGGAGGCGACACTGGAGAAGCGGTTCTCCGCCATCGTCACCTCCGACCAGGTGGAAGTGGGCGGCGTGCCGTATATCGCGGAGATCATGAACCGTGTCGACCGCGCCACCGAAAAGTTCATCTTCGACGAACTGGGCGAAAAGGACGCCGCCCTGGCGGACGAGATCCACAAGCTGATGTTCGTCTTCGAGGATATCGCGACGCTGGACAGCATGACCATCCAGCGGTTCATCCGGGAGGTGGACACCAAGGACCTGGCGGTGGCCCTCAAGTCGGCCAACGAGGACGTCAAGCAGCTTATCCTCCAGAATATGTCCAGCCGTATGCGGGAATCGGTGGAGCAGGATATCCAGTACCTGCACAACATCCGTATGCGGGACGTGGAGGAAGCCCAGCAGAAGATCGTTGGCATCATCCGGCAGCTTGAAGAAGCCGGTGAGATCGTCATAGCCAGAGGAGAGGGTGATGAGATCCTTGCCTAAGGTGATAAAGCTGGTGGAGTTGGGGGAGGAGATCTTCCACATCCCGGACAGCGCCCCGCCGCCCCCCCCTGCCCCGTCTGACGACAGCCTCCCCCCCGGGGAGGAGCCGTTGGAGGAGGTCCAGGAGCCCAAACGGGACCTGGAGGCGGAGGAACGGGCGGCCCGGGAACGTATCCAGCGGCTGACCCAGGAAGCCAAGGAACAGGCCGAGGAGATGGGCCAAAGGGTGCTGCAAAGCGCCAAAAACGAGCGGGAAAAGATCATGGCCCAGGCCCAGGCCGACGCCGGGCGTCTCCGGGAGGAGGCCCGCCAGACCGGCTACCAGGAGGCGCTGGACCAGACGAAGCAGCAGATCCAGGGCCGCCTGGCGGAATTGGACCGGCTGATGGAACAGCTACAAAAGGACCAGGACCAGTTTTTGCGCCAGTACCAGGAGGGGCTTTCCGCCCTGTCCCTGGAGATCGCGCAAAAAGTGCTTGACGAGACGGTGATAAACGACGCCAACCTGATGCGCCCCCTGGTGCAGAAGGCGGTGGCATCGGTGAAAAACGCCGAATGGATCAGCGTGGAGGTCTCCGCCCGGCTGCCGGGACTGGTGGAGGAATTAAAGACCCTCCTCACCGGCCGCCCCGACCTGCCCCGGCTGGACGTGACGGCGGCGGAACTGCCCCCCGGCGGCTGCGTGGTCCACACCCCGGAGGGGATGGTGGACGCGTCGGTGGACACCCAGCTGGGCAACCTGGCCGCCCTCTTCCAGCAGCCCCGCTAGCAGTACAGATACAAGGATAGCCAGGAGGTGAGGTCATATGGTCCGGGAGGCACCGTCCATCGACATATCGGCGCTGCGGCGGATGATCAGGATCAGCGACCTGTACACCTACCAGGGCCGCATCGACAAGGTGATGGGGCTGACGGTGGAGGCCACCGGCCTGGTCTGCAACATCGGCGATATCTGTGAGATACAGGTGGACGATACCCACAAGGTGGTGGCAGAGGTGGTGGGGCTCAAGGGCTCCATCGTCCAGCTGATGCCCTACCAGGAACTGGACGGCATCGGCGCCGGCAGCCTGGTGGTGAACACCGGCGACAAGCTGGAGATCGGGGTGGGGCCGGAGTTGGTGGGACGCACCATCGACGCCCTGGGCAACCCCATCGACGGTGGCCCGGCCATCCGCCGGGTGGCAAAATACCCCATCAACGGGGTGCACTCCAACCCCATGGAACGGCCCCCCATCTCCCAGGTGATGGAGCTGGGGGTAAAGGCCATCGACGGCCTTCTCACCATGGGCAAGGGACAGCGTATGGGCATCTTCGCCGGCAGCGGCGTGGGCAAGTCCACCCTGATGGGGATGATCGCCCGGAACGTCAAGGCGGATATCAACGTCATCGCCCTGGTGGGGGAACGCGGCAGGGAGTTGGTGGAGTTCATCGAGCGGGACCTGGGGCCGGAGGGCCTTGCCCGCAGCGTGGTGGTGGTGGCCACCTCCGACCAGCCGGCCATGATGCGCTCCAAATGCGCACTCACCGCCACCGCCATCGCCGAATACTTCCGTGACCAGGGGCTGGACGTCCTGCTGATGATGGACTCCCTCACCCGTTTCTGTATGGCCCAGCGGGAGATCGGCCTTTCCACCGGGGAACCGCCGGTGGCCCGGGGGTACACCCCTTCCATCTACACCATGCTGCCGAAGCTGCTGGAGCGCTCCGGCAACTTTGAGAAAGGCTCTATCACCGGCATCTACACGGTACTGGTGGAGGGCGACGACACCAATGAGCCCATCTCCGATACCGTCCGTGGCATCGTGGACGGGCATATCGTTCTTTCCCGGAAGCTGGCCATGGCCAACCACTACCCCGCCATCGACGCCCTGGCCAGCATCAGCCGTCTGATGAGCAGCATCGCCCAGCCGGAGCACAAGCGGGCGGCGGGGCGGGTGCGGCACATGATGTCGGTGCACCAGGAGAACCGGGACCTTCTCTCCATCGGGGCCTACAAAAGCGGCACCAACCCGGAACTGGATGAGGCCATCCGCCACATCAGCGCCATCAACGCCCTGCTCCAGCAGGAGGTGGGCAACAAGGTCTCCTTCGACGACACCATCAGCGAGATGATCGACATCGTGGACAACTAACAGCTTTTTTCCAGGAGGACCGAGATGAAAAAATTTGAGTTCTCCCTCAGCCACATGAGGGACTACAAGGAACGCTTGCTGGACGAGGAAAAAGGCGCCCTGCAGCGGGTCAAAAGCGAGCGTGACGCCATCGAGGACGACATCCGCCGGCTGGACAGCGAATTCGCCCAGCTTTCCCTGGAACTGGTGAAGGCCCAGATGAAGGGCACCACCATCGTGGAACTGCGGAAGTACAGCGCCCAGCTGGACAACGTCCGCCTCCAGCAGGAGGAGCGGAAAAAGGCGCTGGCAAAGGCGGAGCATCGGGTAGAGAAGCAGATGAAGGTGGTCATCGCCGCCAACCAGGAGGTCAGCAAACTGGATAAACTCCAGGAGCGGCAGTACGAAGAGTACCGCCACCAGGTGACCAAGGCCGAGGAGGACCGCATCGACGAGTTCGTGGCCCAGACCCTCTGCCGGGTGGCGGTATAAAAAACCCAGCATTTCCCGACTAAAAAAAGCAAAGAAGATCGCCCCGGACCTGGAAAACCGGGTGATTTTATGATATAATGTATTGATAGCTTCTGCACCCTCCGGCGGGACCGGCATAAAATAGAGCGTCCCGCGTTTGGACCCCGGTCGTTCCCCAGGCTTCTACCCGGGGCCTGTGGTACGATATAGATGGGCAAGGCAATAAAAACGCCCTGCCAACACACTATTATGATGGAAAGAAGGAGGTGAACGAGAGAATGGAACAGGTAACGACGGTACAGGCGGCCCCCCAGACCAGTCTCCGGCAGATGCTGGGAATGGGACAGGCAGGCGGCCAGGTACAGGGCGACGCCTTCGCCATGATCTTCCAGCAGCTGATGGGGGATGGGACGTTAGGCGGCGAGGAAGGCAGCCTTGCGGCGCTGCTGATGCAGATGGCCGGGGGGCTCCAGAAGGACCAGGAAAAGCTGGGGGCCCAGATGGCCGCCGAGATGCTGAACAGCTGCCCCACCCTGAACCCGGCGGTGATGACCGCGCTGGTACAGGCAAGCTGGAGCGCCGACCAGGCCAATGTGGAAGCCTTCGCGGCACAGATAGCGGCCATGGGCGGTAAGGACCAGCTGGACGCGCTGCTGGCCCAGGTCCAGCGAGGGGTGACCCAGGCGCTGGAGGAACTGGTGCTGCCGGAGGAAGAAAACGGCACCCAGAACAAGGACTTTTTGGAGATGCTCTCCGCGGCGTGGCAGAACAAGCCCCAGCGGCAGGACGCCAAGACCCTTTCCGCCCAGCTGGACCACACCAGCATCCGGGAGGCCAAGGCGCTGATGCAGCGGGACCGCAAGCAGACAGTCACCGAACTGCCGGATATCGAGGCGCTGCAGGCCGACGTGAACGCCAGGCGTTTCGTCCCGGCGGACACCGGCAGCCATGAACTCCCGCCTGTCATCCCCGACGGGGAGGAACTGGCCCAGCAGGTGAAGAACAGCATCTTTGAAAACGTGGCCAAGGGCAAGAACGAATTCGTGGTGCGGCTCAAGCCGGAGGGCATCGGCGAGATCGTGGTGAAGCTGTCGGAGGACAAGGAAAAGATCTCCCTCAGCATCCTGACCACCAGCACCCAGACGGCACGGCTCATCAGCAACGAGGTGGCGGCGCTCCAGAACGCCTTGAAGCCGCTGAACGCGGAGGTCCAGGAGATCACCACCATCGCCGGCAACGAGCAGGCGGCCCAGTATTCCGCCCAGAACCAGATGACCGACCAGGGCAAGCAGTCCCACAGCCAGCAGGAGCCCAGCCACAGCCACCGCGGACAGCGGGTAGCGGGCGTGGAGGAGGACTTCGACGGCACCGTGGAAGCGGGCCTGGCGGCAGGCGACGACACTTTGGACACCTACATTTAGAGGAAAGGAGGAAACGATATATGGCGATCGACGGCATCAGCAGCGCAAGGAGCAGCTATCGTGAAAATTGGGAGAACAACGGCGGCGCCTACGGCAACGAAGGCACCGAGGGTACCGAAGGTTCCAACGGCACCAGTCATATTTGGGACGCGGTATTCACCGACAAGAAGGAGAACTCGGTGAGCGTGGACGACTTCCTGTCCCTGATGGTGGCCCAGATGACCAACCAGGACTTCATGAACCCCATGGACGACACCCAGTTCGTCACCCAGCTGGCCCAGTTCTCCAGCATGCAGATGATGCAGGAGATGGCAAACTACTCCAAAACCAGCTACGTCATGTCCCTGGTGGGACAGAAGGTCACGGCGGCCAAGATCAGCCCCATGGGCGAACTCCAGAAGGAGACCGGCCCGGTGCAGAAGGTGACACTGACCAACAACGAATTCGGCATCTGGGTCAACGACAAAAAGTTCAGCCTGGAGCAGATCATGGAGATCGGCGGCACCAGCGGCAGCGGCGACAGCAACAACACCGACACCGACAACAAGGTGGAGGACGACACCAGCCGCAAGGAGTACCTGAATTCCCTCATCGGCAGGGAGGTCACCATCACCATCGAGGAGAAGGACGAGACCGGCTCGGTGAGCATCGAGGTCACCGGCACCGTGGAGAAGGTGAGCACCAAGGACGGCAAATTCCGCGTCTACGTGGAAGGGAAATGGTACTCTATGGACGACATCACCGAGGTGGGCGGCAAGGATGTTCAGGATGTCCCCCCCGAGGAGGACGAAAGCACCGGCACCACCCCCGAGGAGGATACCGAGGAGGCATAAGTCATGGACGACTTGTTATTGCGGGGCAGGATGAACCTGCCTATCACCACCGGGGCAGCGGCACCGGCGGCGCAGCGGACGGGGCAGGACACCCGGACCAAGGACACCGGCGCATCCTTCCGGCAGATGCTGGAGCAGATGGCCGGGGGACAGCAGCTGGCCTTTTCCAAGCACGCTGCGGGACGCATCGAGACCCGGGAGATACCCCTTTCCCAGGCGGGGCTGGAACGGCTCACCGAAGGGGTGCGCATCGCCCAGGGCCGGGGGATACAGGACGCCCTCATCCTCATGGACGGTTCGGCATTCATCGTCAGCGCAAAGAACAGCACGGTGGTCACCGCCATGAACAGCAGCGAACTGAAGAACAAGGTCATCACGAATATTGATGGGACCGTGATCCTTTGACTGGACCAACGGGGCAGGTGAAAAAAAGCCCCCAGGAGGTCAAAACAGGCTCCGAACGACAGAGGAGCCTGGCGGTCCCGGAAAGGGAAACGAACGAACTATGGTAAGATCTATGTACGCCGGCGTGGCCGGCATGAAGTCCAATCAGAACCGCATGGACGTCATCGGCAACAACATCGCCAACGCCAACACCTACGGCTACAAGTCCAGCCGGGCCACCTTCCGGGATATGTACTACCAGCAGGTGCGCGGCGCCTCCGCCGGTACCCAGACCCGGGGCGGTATCAACCCCTCCGCCGTGGGCTATGGCTCCCAGCTGGCCAGCATCGACCTGATGATGGATTCTTCCTCCATGACCAGCACCGGCTTCGCCCTGGACTGCGCCATCACCGGCGAGGGCTTCTTCCAGGTGATGGACCCCGACGGCAACATCTACTACACCAAGGCCGGTATGCTGGACATCGACCCGGCCACCGGGGCGGTGGTGGATTCCAACGGTAACTTCGTCCTGGGCACCAGCGCCACCGAGGGCAAGCTGGACAGCGCCCAGCCCGGCAGCAACAAGATCATGATCGCCGTCAACCCGGTGCAGGCCAGCACCGCCAAGGTGGAAAAGGAGATCAGCGGCCGTACCCTGACCATCGAATCCAGCGAACAAACAAAGGAAGCCAACGTTAGCTTCACCTTTACCTCCGACACCACCATGCCCGACGGTCAGCTTGTCCGGGCGGTGATGGACAGCACCACAAGCGTCATTAACATTCAGTTCAATGCCAACGGCGAATTTACCAGCATGGAGCAGATCAACACCGAGATCAACAACGCCATTACCGAGGCTTATGGCGGCAAGCATCCCGGCGGGACTTACACCTTCAACCTTGACCCGGACCCCTTCCAGACACCGGACATAGCTGGTAACACAATCAAATCCCTTACTGGTAAGGAGATCATCACTGTTGCCAGTTCCGATTATGAGGGTGGCGGGATCAAGGATATTCCTGAAACAGCGCCAGGTAATAACGATGGGAAAACCATGCCGGAAGGTTTCAAATTTGTTGAGACCGGCCTGCGCTTCACTGGTAGCGGCGACGCAACTATGAGTGTTGTGGCGGCAGCCGATCCTAAGGATGGTTACGTTGTTAAGATCACAGCCGGTACTGTGGTGTACGAAGGAACTATCAGCAAGGAAAGAGCGGAAGCGTCTACAGGCGCAAACACCCTGTTGCTAAAAAACATTGCCAAGGATGCAGACAAAAATGACACCATCACAATCTCCTATCCCAACATCAAAACCTTTACAGATGACCCTACAGCTGCAGGCGGCGACCGTCCTGTAAATAAAGATTATGCTAGTGTGGATATTGGTACCGCCGAGCCCAGCCAGCCCACCCACAACCTGGGCCTTGGCAAAGCCACCTTCACCCTGGAGGGGGGCACCATCTACAAGACCCAGGACGTCAGTAACCTCACCGGCATCTCCATCGGCGCCGACGGCACCATCACCGGTACCTCGGAGGGCGGGCTCCAGATCCTGGGCCGTATCGACCTTGCCACCTTCGGCAACGCCAAGGGCCTGATGCAGGCCGGTAACAGCTACTTCACCATGACCGCCAACTCCGGCCCCGCCAAGCTGGCCATCGCCGGGGAGGACGGCACCGGCGCCATCAAGAACAGCGCCCTGGAAATGTCCAACGTGGACCTGTCCCAGGAGTTCTCCGACATGATCGTCACCCAGCGTGGCTTCCAGGCCAGTTCCCGGATGATCACCGTCTCCGACACCATGCTGGAGGAACTCATCAACCTCAAGCGTTAAAAACAGCCGCATAAAGGGGCGGGCTAAGTCTCCAGGCACCCGCCATCGCCCTGCACAAGGTAAGGCCGCAAGGCCGTGCAGGGCGTGGCCGGGGGGCCTCCCCCCCCCGCCCCCGGAGGAATGGGGGTATCCTTGGATGCTTTCATTCCCCCGCGAATCGTTGCTACTATACCTGGGCCAAACGGCCCCACGGGAAAAAATCAAAATCACTTATGCCAAGGAAAGGGGAACGCCCATGATCATCCTCAGAAACCTTCGTGGTGATGAGTTCGCCGTCAACTGCGACCTCATCGAGACTATCTCGGAAAACCCGGATACCACCATGCTCCTCACCAATGGCCGGGTCTACATCGTCAAGGAATCCATGCAGGAGGTCATCGACAAAAGCATCGAGTACCACCGTAAGATAGCCAAGGGCGACTTTATGTGACAAGTAAAGGCAGGAGAAATCAGTTATGGATATTACGACAATCATTGGCTGGGTCCTGGGTATCGGCGTCCTGGTATTCGGTATCATGTACGACAAGGGCGACCCGGAAAACGGCGTTGCAGCCCAAATGATCGTGGATAATCTGTTCAACTTCATCGACGTTCCCAGTATCGCCGTGGTGTTGGGCGGATGTATCAGCGGCCTGATGGTGGCCTTCCCCCTTAACATCTTCGCAAAGATCCCCCGCCACCTGAAGATCATGTTCCTCCCCACCAAGTACCGCCCCCAGGACTACATCACCCAGATCGTGGACCTGGCCACCGAGGCCCGTATCAACGGCCTGCTCTCCCTGGAAGGCAAGCTGAACGAGACCAAGGACGAGTTCCTGAAAAGCAGCATGATGCTGGTGGTGGACGCCGTGGAGCCGGACAAGGTCAAGCAGCTGCTGGAGACCGAGTTGGAGTACCTGGATGAGCGCCACGCCCAGGACCGCGCCTTCTACGACAAGGCCGGCGCTTTCGGCCCTGCCTTCGGTATGATCGGTACCCTGATGGGCCTGGTCAACCTGCTAAAGCAGCTTTCCGACCCGGATAAGATCGCCCCCGCCATGGCCCTGGCCCTGGTCACCACCTTCTACGGCTCCTGCCTGGCCAACATGATCTTCATCCCCATGTCCAACAAGCTGAAGGTCCGCCACGAGGAGGAGTATCTCTGCAAGATGATCATCGCCGAGGGGGTCCAGTCCATCCAGGCCGGCGACAACCCCCGGTTCATCGAAGAAAAGCTGACCAACCTCATCCCCGGCATCATGGCCAAGAAGATGGGCGGCGGTGGCGGCGGCAAAGAGAAAAAAGGAAAGTAACATAAGATGAAAGCCTTGGACCTTTTACCGAAAGGAGGCGGGTATCATGGCCAGAAAATCCCATGACGACGGCGGCGGCGGACAGGAATGGATGAATACATATTCCGACCTGGTCACCCTGCTGATGACCTTCTTCGTACTGCTGTTCAGTATGTCCTCGGTGGACGCGGAAAAGTGGGAGACCTTTGTGAAGGCTCTCGCCAAAGATAACGCCAACACCTCTCAGATCGTTATCAATCGCCCGGAGGATGAAGGCGGTGACTCCCCTCTCACCAACAACGGGGACGCTAACCAGCTGGCGGAGGGGATCAATCCCACCGACGAGCCTACCCCCTTGCCCACCGACTTTGACGACCTGTACGCCTTTTTGCAGAAGTATGTGGAGGAAAACAATCTGGGCGCCGCCATTGAAATCTCCAAGAGCGGGGACAATGTGGTGTACATCCGTTTCCGCAACAACATCTTCTTTATGCCGGATAAATCCGACCTGCTGCCCGAGGGGATGGAGGTGCTCAGCTACCTGGGGGACTGCCTGGCCGCCGTCCAGGACCAGATCCATCTGGTGAGCATCAACGGCCACACCGCCCAAACCGACGACCCCGACTACTCCGTCTCCGACTGGATGCTCTCCGGTGAACGGGCCAGCCGGGTGGCGGACTACCTGGATAACGAAAAGGGCTTTGCCCCGGAAAAACTTCGTCCCATGGGCTACGGCAAAAACTTCCCCATCGCCGATAACGCCACCAAGGAGGGCCGGGAGCAGAACCGCCGGGTGGACATCACCATCGTCCGGGAGGACAACGGCCAATCTGTCATCGAAAGCCAGCTGGCCGACCTGTTTGACCCGGCCCAGTTCCCCAAATCCGGCGGCGCCGACGACCTGTTCTCCGCCGCGCCGGAGGACGGCGTCACCTCCACCGCCGGCGCGGATGAACTTCCGCCCCCGGCCAGCGATGACGCCACCCCGGACACCCCAGGCAGCGAGGCCACACCGCCCCCGGAATCAAGCAGCGGCGAGGTCATCCCTCCGCCTGAATCCAGCGGTGGCACCGTCATCCCGCCGCCTGAATCCAGCAGCGGCGCCGTCATCCCGCCCCCGGACACCACCGGCGGGACCTCCACAGCCCCCATCGCTGGGACACAGGACCAATGACACCAGCGAATTTCCCTGGAAAGGAGCCAGATCATGCCGGAACAGCTATCACAAAGCCAGATAGACGCGTTGCTGAAAAAGATGAATTCCGGGGAAGTTGACGTCCAGGAAGAAAAGCGAAAGATACGGGAGTACGACTTCAAATCCCCCAAAAAGTTCACCAAGGAGCAGTTCAAGGCGCTGGACAGCCTCCACGAGACCTTCTCCCGCATGCTGTCCTCCTACTTCTCCGGCCTGCTGCGCACCGTCTGCGAAATTGACGTGCTGCAGATCGAGGAGCAGCGTTACTACGAGTACAACAACGCCCTGCCGGACACCACCCTGGTGGGCTTGGTGGACATGAAGCCGGCTAACCGCAACTACGACGACGCCACCCTTATCCTGGACCTGTCCACCAGCATCGGTTTTTACCTCATCGACCGTGTGCTGGGCGGCCCCGGCACCGGCTTCAACCTGGACCGGGACTACACCGATATCGAGATCGCCCTGCTGACCAACATCATGGAGAAGATCACCCAGCGCATCCAGGACACCTGGCAGGCCAACCTGGAGATCACGGCGGGGCTCAGCGGCATCGAGACCAACGCCCGCCTCCTGCAGGTGTTCGCCCCGGAGGACGTGGTGGTCATCGTGGTGTTGGGCATCAAGCTGGGCAACCGGGCGGAAGGCAACCTGAACATCTGCATCCCCGCCGAGTTCCTGGAACAGGTGATGCACACCTTCAGCCTCCGGTACGCCCGCACCAGCAAGCGTCAGGATCCCAGCCGGGAGGAGATGAAGAAGCGGATCATCCTGGAGAACGTCTGCGACTCCAACATGGAGGTCCGTGTCATCTTCGACCAGTTCCAGCTTGACCTGCGGGATATCATGCAGCTACAGCCGGATGACGTCATCCCCTTGTCGAAGCGTGTGGACAGCGAGGTGTTGGTCACCGTGGATAAGGTTCCCTGGTTCACCGCAAAGCTGGGCCAGACCAAGAAAAAGAAAGCGATACGCCTGTGTAATATCGTAACAAATGGAGAAGAGGTTGTTCAATGGGAGAAGAAAGAAGCCAACAGCTAGAAGAAAAAATCACCCTAAGCAGTCTTGAGATCGACACCATCGGCGAGATCCTCAACATCAGCATGGGCTCGGCTGCCACGGCTGTCTCCACCCTGTTGGACAAAGCCGTAAACATCTCCACCCCCACGGTAGAGGTGCGGCGGTTCAGCAGCCTGGACTACGCCGCCCTGGAACCGGCGGTGCTGGTGAAGATCAACTACGTGGAGGGAATCTCCGGTTCCAACGTCATGATCTTCCGCCAGCGGGATATGCAGGTGATCCTGAACCTGCTGATGGGCAACGACGAGCCGCCCAGCGATGACTTTGTCTTTGACGAGTTGAGCATGAGCGCCGCCTGCGAGGTCATGAACCAGATGATGGGTTCCTCCGCCACCGCCCTGTCCGACTTCCTGGGGATGGTGGTGAACATCTCCACCCCGGAGGCCCAGGTGGTGGATTCCGACGGCAGCTACCGGGAGGCGGTAGGGGTCCAGGAGGGCGACGAGGTCATCGCCGTCTCCTTCCGCCTGAGCATCGCCGACATCATGGACACCAACTTTGCCAGCATCCTGGAGTGCGGCCTGGCCAAGGAGATGGTCCAGAAGCTGATGGGGGACCAGGATATCAGCGCCGACGCCCAGCCTGCGGCCCCCGCCCCGGCGGCACCGCCCCAGGTGCCCCAGTCCAGCGCCTACCCGGCCCAGCCGGCGGCACCCACCCCCCAGCCGCCCATGGCGCCGCCGGCCCAGCCCGCGGCACCCCCGCAGCC
>CAJUFR010000051.1:8710-15432 GCA_910585525.1 uncultured Angelakisella sp. | reverse complement strand
ATATACACCCACGTGGCCAGCCCCCAGGTGGAGGCCGCCATCCGCAACAACCCCTTGGGTAGCATCGCCGCCCCAAAGACCAAACGAGCCATCACAAATAATACCGAGGACTGACAGAAAGGCGGGAGCCCATGCTGGACCTGGAGCAACTGGAAAAGATCCCACTTTTGCAGGCGGCGGGCTGGAGCCGGAGCCGTTCAGGACAGCTGCGGCAGCGGATGGGATGCCTCGACCCCCGTTTCCCGCCCCAGGTCCCGCCGGAGGCCATCTTCCCCGCCGCCTGGGAGATCATCGACGCCCTGGAGGGCACGCTGATCCCCAACCAGTGCCCGGAATTGGGCCTGGGCGGCAGCTGCCACGCCATCGAGTTCGACTTTCTGGGCTACGACGATTCGGTCCGGCCGGAACTGGCGGAGATGGAAACGGCGGTCGGACAGCGGGTCATCCTTCTGGGTATCGGCTACGACATCGCCGGGGATTGGCTGGTGGACGAGACCGGGGCTATCTGGTTCCGCAACCGCCTTGCCGTCGGGAAACTGTTCCCCTTCTCCCCTGATATCTACCGCTTTTTGGAAAAGGACCTCTTTGGATGTGTTGATATGGATGGAAAAAACATCTTTTCTGGCAGAAAAATACTGTAAAGTCAACTACCATTACAGATAGGTCAAAAGTCCGGTAAACCGGCTTAAAATCAGTGTTTCCAGCACAGAGAGCAGCCCGGCGGCGGCCCCCAGCAGCAGGAACCGCCGCTCCCCCACCGGCGCCTTGGCGGAAACGCCCTGGGAGAGGCGCGCCGCCTGGTTGCAGCCAGTCATCAGCAGCACCAGCTGCAAAAAACGGGGCAGGACGACGCAAAGGACCAGGTACCCCGCCGCCCCCAATCCGTGCTGAGCCAGCAGCGCCGTGACCACCGCCCCCACCGACAGCCCGTAGAGTACCGGCACCAGCCCCGCCAGCCACCGCCCCTGGACGCAGTTGGCGGCGAAGTAGAGGTAGACCACCGGCCCCAGGCCGCTGACCAGCCGCCCGGAGAGCAGTTCCCCCCAGCCGGAGACTGCCTGGCGCTGGATGTGGTTGGTCACCATGGCCAGGATGAGCCCGCCGCTGTCCCGGGCGGCGGAAAGGCTGCCAAACAGCAGCCCGCAGAGGAACAGCCCCAGAAAGATCATGCTGTTCCGCCGCAGCTGGAGGTATCCTCCCCAGTTCCCTCCCCCGCCGGTCCGGGCGCGGAATCGCCGCCGCCGGAAATATCCCCCCATCATGCCACCACCGCCTTTGTCTTGTCCTTTTTGTGTTGAAATGAAGAAGCGCCGCATACCTTTCTAATGATAAGGTATGCGGCGCTGGTTTGGTTTAGTACAGGCTGTCAGGTGGCGGCTTTTCTTTCCCAGGGGAAGCCGTCCTTGGGCCGGGGCAGCTTCAAACCGCTGTAGTCAGCGGGGGCGGTCTGCATCAGTTCCTTGGGGCAATCCAGGGTGTCAACGGTCACCTTCATTCCCCGCCGCGTCGCCAGCTTGCCCAGGAAGATGGCGTAGTGGGCCATTAGATGGGGCGCCAGGTCCTTCACCGGTTTGCCGTTGCCCCGCAACGCTTTGACATAGCCCCGGAGGGCGGCGTCCAGCCCGGCCTCGTCCCCATCCAGCACCGCCAGAGCCCCTTGGGCGTAGCAGGTCCAGGTGAGGGGACGGTTTTTCTGGCTTTTGAGGGCTTTCCGCTTTTCCTCGTAGGCAAGCAGCTGCTCCGCGGCCCGGCGGGCCTTTTTGTCCTCCCCCCCAGGCCAGGTAGATGGTGGTCTTGCCCACAGTGTCGGCATGTTTCCTGGCAGAGGATCTCCCCACATTGTGCTCCGGCAGCATCAGCATCTCCCCCAGCTGCCGGACAAAGCCGTCCTCCCCGTCGGCGATGACCGCCATCATGAATTTGTCGATCTGGTGGGTGGAGACAAAATTCATGGTCACCTGGTAGGGGTCATCGATGGGCCAGTGGCAAAGTTTTTCCTGGCAGTAGGCCGCTAAATACAGATACTCCTTGCATTTCGGGGCATCCTGCCACTTGGCGAAGGTGTAGGCCCCGCAGAAGGAATAGGCGCTGATGAGGTGCAAAATAGCCTGGTGCCCCACCAGCAGGGTGTTGTCCAGCACCTTGTACCGGGTCTCCATGGTCCATAGGTAGTTCTTGTCCTGGACCGGAAAGGGATAGGGGAACTGCTTGCCGCTGGCCCGCAGGTCTTGGATGTCCCAGCTGGCCTCCGGCTGCTCCAGGTCCGTCCAGTATTTTTCGATCTGCGGGAGGTAGCTTTTGAAGGCGTTGCAGTATCTCTTGCTCTCCTCCCGGTCCCGGAGGTAGTCCTCCTGGGCCTCGGTGAGGTAGGGCAGTTGGGCGGGGGTGTTGCTGCTGTTCATGGCTCGTCCTCCTATTGGAACTCGATAGGCCGCTTTTCCTCTATGGCAAAACCGCAAAGGCTGATGAGTCGGTCCAGCAGAGGTTCGCAATCGGCGTCTACAAAGCATTCCGACAGGTCGGCGGGGGTGATACCGTAGAGCCGGAACACCTCCTCCTTCCAGCGGATGACCTCTGGGTCAGGCGGTTCCTGGAGGAACTGCTGCCGCAGCTGCTCCAACTCCTTGAGCAGCTGCTTGCAATCCTTGACGCTCCAAACGCCATCACAGTCGGGATGATCCAGCAGGGTGGGCATGGGGGGGACCTTTTTCTCCCGAACATACCGTTCCGCGCGCCGCCGAAGAACATCGAAGTAGTGGTACATCCCCACCTCCACCCCTCGGAGTTCCTCTCCGTAAGGGTCAAAGATGCACAGATACAACCCCATGATCCCTACCTCCTTGCCGGTGCTATTTCCGCTGCTCCACAGTCGTTCGTTTCAGCGTGGTGTAGCGGTGTTCTTTGAGGAACTGCTGTAACTCCGGGCTCACCCGGCACCCTTTGGGGACGGTGATAAGGAAGGAGAGTTTCCGCTGTTCCGCTTCCTCCACCAGGTATTGGATCTGGTAGGTCAACCTCAGCCGGGAGCAGCCCTTTACCAATATCCGGTGGTATTTGCCTACCACATACTCCTTGTCCGGCAGGCACCGGCGCTGGGTCTGCCACTTGCTGTATTGCGGTCTCATCCCGTCCCCTCCCTTTGGCTCAAAGTCCTTTTATCATGATGATACCATGATAGTCCTCCCCATAGCAGTTGGGGATAAACCCGGCGGGCCGGAAGCCGTACCCGTAGAAGAAGTCGTAGTGTTCCCGGCTCAGGGAGCGGAGTTCCGCCAGTTCCTTGGCGTAGTCCCCCAACGGCCGCCCGTGACAGGACATCCCGGTGGAGCCAATGACATACTTGAGGTTCCGGTATCCCTTCCCCCTGGCGTGCTCCTCCGCCTGGCGGAGCAGCGGTTCCAGGGGCTCTTCCATCACAAAGGTCCCGCCGGCGTCATAGCCCAGGTTCTCGATGGAGAGGTAGCGGTAGCCCGGGAACTCGGCGCAGAGGAGCCAGCCCTTGGGGCTTTCGGCGTCCTCCCCCAGGTACCAGCCCACCAGACGGGCCAGCAGCTTCTCGTCTTGCAGCTGCTGGCTTGCCCCCTGGTAGTCCCACCAATCCGGCTTGATGGTGGACATCAGCGCCGCGATCCCGCTGATATTGCCGGTCTGCATGGTGTAAATGTTCATCCCTTGTCACCTCCCCAGTTCATAGGCCCGGCGGATGGTGGCGTCGCAGCAATCCCCGATGAGCTTTTCCAGCCCGCCCTCCTCCAGGGCGGTGAGACCCATCAAAGTGGTGCCCTTGGGGCTGGTCACCATGTCGATGAGTTCCTGGTGGCTCTTGCCGGTCTCGGTCATCATCCGGGCCGCCCCTATCATGGTCTGGCAGAACAGCCGGTTGGCGGTCCCCGCCTCGATGCCCTTTGCTTCGGCGTACCGGCAAAAGTGCTTGGCGATAAGGTAGAGGTAGGCCGGGGTGCTGCCGCTGACGGCGATGATCTCGTTCATCCTGTCCTCGGGGATCTCCTCCACCAGCCCGGCGGAGGAAAAGACACCCCGGACATAGGAAAACTCATCCTGTGTGGTGGGAGGACAGCAGGCCATGGCGGTGGCGCCGCAGCCCACCAGCAGCGGGGTGTTGGGCATCACCAGCACCACCTTGGTCCCCTCCCCCAGGATACCACGGATGTAGTGGGCCGAGATACCGGCGGCGATGGAGACCACCACCGTCTCCGGTCCCATGGCCGGGGCCATCTCCCGGAGCACCTCCTCCGCCTGCTGGGGCTTCATGGACAGGAGGATATACCGGCTCTCCCGGCACAGTTCCCCGATGGTCCGGTAGACCCGGTAGCCCTTGGCCGCCATGGCCTCCCGCTTTTCCTCGTGGACGTTGTAGGTGCCGACCTCCCCCGGGGACAGATACCCGGCGGAGACCGCCCCCGCCAGGATGGCGTTGGCCATATTCCCTGCCCCCAGGGCGCTGAACATCGTCATTTTGTTTCCCTTCCTTTACTTTACACAGGCGGCACAGTCCCCGCCGCAGGAGATGCTTTCTTCTTCCCCGCCGGCCATATCCGCCATGGCGGCCTTGATCATGATGGCGCACTCCACCCGCTTCTTCTCCAGTTCGCAGGCCAGGTGGTAGGGGCGGGTGATATCCCCGGCGTAGGTGTGGTTGTTGGCGTTGCAGCCCCCGGAGCAGTAGAACTTGGCCCAGCAGTTCCGGCACTCCTCCTTGCCGTAGACGTTGGAGGCGGCAAAGCGGCGTTTCATCTCCATGTCGATCTCCCCGGAGAAGATATCCCCCATCCGCCATTCCTCCTGGCCCACAAACTGGTGGCAGGGGTAAACGTCCCCGTCAGGGGTGACGGCGCAGTATTCGTTGCCTGCCCCGCAGCCCCGCAGCCGCTTGATGACACAGGGGCCCTGGTCCAGGTCGATCATAAAGTGGAAGAAGTTGAAGCCCTTCCCTTCCCTGCGCCGGTCTATCAGCAGCTTTGCCAGCCGCTCGTACTCGGCGAAGATGGCGGGGAGGTCGGCTTCGGTAAGGGCGTAGGGCAGCTTGGGGTCGGCCACCACCGGCTCCACCGAGATCTGGTCGAAGCCGCAGCGGTTCAGGTGCAGCACGTCCTCGGCAAAGTCCAGGTTGTACTTGGTGAAGGTGCCCCGGACGTAGTATTGTCCCTCCCCCCGGCGCTGCACCAGCTTCTGGAACTTGGGCAGGAAGGCGTCGTAGCTGCCGGAGCCGTCCACCCGGTGGCGCACCCGGTCGTTGACCTCCCTGCGCCCGTCCACCGAGAGCACCACGTTGTGCATCTCCCGGTTGATGAAGTTGATGCGCTCATCGGTGAGAAGGGTGCCGTTGGTGGTGACGGTGAAGCGGAAGTTCTTGCCGGTCTCCTTCTCCCGTTCCCGGGCGTAGCGGACGATCTCCTCCACCACCCCGAAATTCATCAGCGGTTCCCCGCCGAAGAAGTCCAATTCCAGGTTCCGGCGGCCCTCCGATTTCTCAATGAGGAAGTCGATGGCCTTCTTCCCCACTTCCAGGGGCATCTCCATCCGGTGGCCGGTGCCGAAGTCCCCGGTGCCGGCGAAGCAGTAGTCGCACCGCAGGTTGCAGTCGTGGGAGATGTGCAAACACATGGCCTTGATGGGAGAAAGCACCATCCGGTCGGCGAACTGGCCGTAATCGTCGGGGGAAAACAGCGACCCCTGGCGGTACAATTCCAGCATCTCCCCGTATGTCTCCCTTACCGCCCCGGTGCCGTAGGCGGAGAAGGTCTCCAGCAGTTCCTTGGGGCACTCCTCCGCCAGGGGGGACTCCACCGCCTGGGCCATCTGGTAAAACAGCTGGTCCACCACATGGACCCCGCCGCTGTGGACATCTAAAATGATGTTGTATCCGTTCATCTGGTAGCAGTGTATCATCTTTTTTCTCCTGTCCTTTTATTCAAAAAAACAGTCCGATCCCGCCAATGACAGGACCGGACCGGTGGCCGATTTTCTTATCTGCCGTTCTCGCACTTCTGGTTGGCGACGGTGCAGGAAGTCTTGCAGGCGGACTGGCAGGAGGCCTGGCACTCGCCGCAGCCGCCCTTGGCGGCGGTCTCCTTCAGATTGGCCTTGTTCAGGGTCTTGACATGCTTCATTTTTCGTTCCTCCTTGTTGTGATCTCTTGTAGATTATAGCATATTGAAAAACAGATTTCCACCCTTTTCAGCGGACTTTGCGCTTTTTATTGACCCCCAGCACCCCGCCGATCATGCCGCTGGCGGCGTAGATGATGAATTTGTAGAGGGCCAGGGGGCCGATGACCGGTCCCAGCAGCGTCAGTTCGCAGAAAAAGGCCAGCAGGAAGATCACCGTCCCGCAGCACAGCCCCCAAAGCAGTCCCTTTTCCCGGAGGATACGGGCACAGCAGTAGCCGGAAAGGATGGTCCCCGCCGCCACCGCCAGGATGGACATGGGCACCACAGCGCTGTGGGGCAGGTCCCGGACCGACATCAGCGCCGCAAAGGCGCATAGGATCAGAAAGGAGACGGCGGTCCCCGCCGCTACCGACAGGGCGACAGCCCGGGAGAGCCTTGCCGCGTTCTTGGTCTCCGGGCCGGCGGAGGGCTTGGATGGTCTTGACAGCTTCGACGGTTTTTTCATAACAGACACCCCTCTTTTCTGATAAAACTATATTCCGGGCGGGGTGCTGTTATTCAGGCGCGGCTCACTTTTTGGCGGGGGCGGAT
>CAJUFR010000051.1:0-8700 GCA_910585525.1 uncultured Angelakisella sp. | reverse complement strand
CCTGCATCATCCGGTTATGAATACAGGTTCTTACTTCTTAGCCGGGGCGGATTCCTTGGGGGTGGTGTTCTGCTGGACAGCCCACCGGGTGATGCGGATCTTGCTGCGGTCGCTGCCGGTCTCGATGACCATGGTGTCTTCCTTCATGCTGACGATGGTGCCCACGATGCCGCCGATGGTGATGATGTCATCCCCCACCTCCAGGCTGGAGCGCATCTTGTTGGCCTCCTTGGTCTGCTTCTGCTGGGGCCGGATGATGAAGAAATAGAACACCACCACGATGAGGACCAGGGAAAAGATGCTGGCGAACATGCTGCCCGCCGCAGGGTCTGCGGTAAGAAAAGCGAAATTCATAATAACTGACCTCCAAATGATATAGGAACCATTATACATGGTTTCTGTTACCGTTTCAAGTTTTTTGTGAAAAAAGGACGGAGAAGAGCGGCAAAGCTAGATGCGCCGCCCCAGCACCGGCGCCATTTCCCGGTAAAAGCCGGTATAGCGCCCCTGGTCCAGGGCCTCCCGCACCCGCTCCAGCAGGGTGTTGTAGAACCAGAGGTTGTGCATCACCGCCAGCCGCATCCCCAGCGCCTCCTTGGCCCGGAACAGGTGGCGGATGTAGGCCCGGGAATGGTGCCGGCAGGCGGGACAGCCGCAGCCCTCCTCGATGGGCCGGTCATCCAGCAGGTACTTGTTGTTCTGCAGGTTCAGGATGCCCTGCCAGGTGAAGAGGTGCCCGTGGCGGGCGTTGCGGCTGGGCATGACACAGTCGAAGAGGTCGATCCCCCGGGCCACCCCCTCCAGGATGTTCACCGGGGTCCCCACCCCCATCAGGTACCGGGGGCGGTCGCCGGGCATGTGGGGCTCCACTTCCTCGATGATGTGGTACATCACCTCGGCGGGCTCCCCCACCGCCAGGCCGCCGATGGCGTAGCCGTCCAGCCCCAGCTGGGCGATCTCCTTCATATGCTCCACCCGGATGTCTTCGTAGGTCCCCCCCTGGTTGATGCCGAACAGCAGCTGGTGGGGGTTGATGGTGTCCGGCAGCCGGTTGAGCCGGTCCATCTCCGCCTTACAGCGGCGGAGCCACCGGGTGGTGCGGGCCACCGACTGCTCCACATACTCCCGGGGGGAGGGGTTCTCGATGCACTCGTCGAAGGCCATGGCGATGGTGGAGGCCAGGTTGGACTGGATGCGCATGCTCTCCTCCGGCCCCATGAAGATGCGCTTGCCGTCCACGTGGGAGTTGAAGGTCACCCCCTCCTCCCGTATCCTCCGCAGGCTGGCCAGGGAGAACACCTGGAAACCGCCGCTGTCGGTGAGGATGGGTTTGTCCCAGCCGGTGAACCGGTGGAGCCCCCCCAACTGCCGGATGACCCGGTCCCCGGGGCGGATGTGAAGGTGGTAGGTGTTGCAGAGCTCCACCTGGCACCGCAGTTCCTTCAGGTCAAAGGAGGAGATGCCCCCCTTGATGGCGGCGCTGGTGGCAACGTTCATGAAGGCCGGGGTCTGGACGGTGCCGTGGACGGTGGTAAACTCCCCCCGCCGGGCTCTGCCCTCCTGTTTTAACAATTGGTACATGTGATATGATGTCCTTTCTGTCCAGCGTCGCGCTGACATTACTTATTCCAGTTCCCCGATGAACATGGCGTCCCCAAAGCTGAAGA
The DNA here is from genome assembly GCA_910585525.1 of uncultured Angelakisella sp. GTDB lineage: Bacteria > Bacillota > Clostridia > Oscillospirales > Ruminococcaceae > Angelakisella. The sequence continues at coordinate 7,033 of CAJUFR010000051.1, read as the reverse complement.
ACCGGTACCGCTCCTTCACCGCCTCCCGGTAGGCGTCCATGGTGTTCTCGTACCCGGCAAAGGCGCTCACCAGCATGATAAGGGTGCTCTCCGGCAGGTGGAAGTTGGTGATGAGACCGTCCAGCACCTTGAACCGGTAGCCGGGGTAGATGAAGATACCGGTGCTGCCCGGCCCGGCGGGAAGCCCCTCATTCCCCCAGGCGGATTCCAGGGTGCGGCAGGAGGTGGTGCCCACGGCGATGACCCGGCGGCCCTCCCTTTTGGCGGCGTTTACCAGGGCCGCTGTCTCCGGGGGGATAGTGTAGTGCTCCAGGTGCATGTGGTGGTCTGTAATGTTCTCCGCCTTGACAGGCCGGAAGGTCCCCAGCCCCACGTGGAGGGTGACAAAGCTGGTTTGGACCCCCTTTTTCTGTAGGCTGTCCAGCAGTTCCGGGGTGAAGTGGAGACCGGCGGTGGGGGCGGCGGCGCTGCCCAGTTCCCGGGAGTAGATGGTCTGGTACCGCTCCTTGTCCTCCAGCTTTTCGGTGATATAGGGGGGCAGCGGCATCTGGCCGATGCGGTCCAGCACCTCAAAGAAGCTGTTCCCCTGGTACCGGAACCGCACCAGGCGGTTGCCCCCCTCTATGACCTCCACCACCTGGGCGGTGAGGAGGCCATCGCCGAACACCAGCCGGGTGCCGGGCTTGGCCTTCTTCCCCGGCCGGGCCAATGTCTCCCACAGGTCTGTTTCCTTCTGCTCCAGCAGCAGCAGTTCCATGGCGCCGCCGGTGCCCTCCCGGTGGCCCAGCAGCCGGGAGGGCAGCACCCGGCTGTCGTTCATGACGAGCAGGTCCCCGGGGCGCAGCAGTTCCGGGATATCGTGAAAGTGCCGGTGCCGGATGGAGCCATCCCGGCGGTCCAGGCAGAGGAGCCGGGAGCTGTCCCGGCGGTCCAAGGGGTGCTGGGCGATGAGCTCCTGGGGGAGGTCAAAGGCAAAATCGGTGCGGAGCATCGGTCGGTTCATGGTCGTTCCTTCTCTTTGATCAAGGTTTGGGACCCCCGGGACGGTGGGCCGGTCTGGACAAAAGGCGGACGTAACGCCGCCTGCCGTCCCTTGTCCCGGCCAAACAAAATTGACAGTGGACCCCATCGGTGGTAAGATAAGAATTGGTAAAATAGGACATCCCGGAGGGCTGACAGTCACCTATTATAGGATACTTTCGCCGGACTTTCAACCCCCAGCATCCGAAGATATCCAAGTGGTTCTTCTACGCCTTCTACCCCGCCCATCTGCTGGTCATCTTTTTGCTCCAGCTGTTCCTATAAAAGTGGATAAACTGACCGATACGATAGAAAGGAAAGAGGACATGAAACAAAGTTTTAAAGTAGGCATCATCGGCGCCACCGGCATGGTGGGGCAGCGGCTCATCACCCTGCTGGAGGGGCACCCCTGGTTCACCGTCACCACCCTGGCGGCCTCCCCCCGGTCGGCGGGGCTGGCCTACGCCGAGGCGGTGGAGGGCCGCTGGGCCATGACCGCCCCCATCCCGCCCCGGATCGGGGAGATGACGGTGCTGGACGCCGTGGCGGATATGGATACCATCGCCGCCGGGGTGGACTTTGTCTTTTGCGCCGTGGATATGAAAAAGGACGCCATCCGGGAACTGGAGGAGGCCTACGCAAAGCGGGAGTGCCCTGTCTTTTCCAACAACTCCGCCCACCGGGCCACCCCTGACGTCCCCATGATCGTCCCGGAGGTGAACCCGGACCACGCCGCCGTCATCGACGCCCAGAAGAAGCGGCTGGGGACCAAGCGGGGGTTCATGGCGGTCAAGTCCAACTGCTCCCTCCAAAGCTACCTTCCCGCCCTCCATCCCCTGCTGGACCTGGGGGTGAGCCGGGTGCTGGCCTGCACCTACCAGGCCATCTCCGGGGCGGGCCGCACCTTCGCCACCTGGCCGGAGATGCGGGACAACGTCATCCCCTACATCGGCGGCGAGGAGGAGAAGAGCGAGCAGGAGCCTTTGAAGATATGGGGCAAGGTGGAAGAAGGCGGCATCGTCCCCGCCCTTTCCCCCGCCATCACCACCCAGTGCATCCGGGTGCCGGTGTCCGACGGGCACCTGGCGGCGGTGTTCTTCTCCCTGGAGAACAAGGTCTCCCCGGACGAGATCATCCGCCGGTGGAGAACGTTTTCCGGGGAGCCCCAGAAGTTGGCCCTTCCCTCCGCCCCGGCACAGTTCCTGCACTACTTTGATGAGCCGGACCGTCCCCAGACCCGGCTGGACCGGGACCTGGAAAAGGGGATGGCGGTCTCCATCGGCCGCCTGCGGGAGGACAGCCAGTACGACTACAAGTTCGTCTGTCTCTCCCACAACACCATCCGGGGCGCCGCCGGCGGCAACATCCTCATGGCGGAACTGCTGGCCGCCAAGGGATATTTGGACTGATCCAACGACATACCGATACAAAGGAGGAAGGAAACGCGCCATGACAGAACTTGCCCAGACCCCTACACAGGAGCAACTAAAGTACCTGCGGCTGCTGGCCCAAAGCTGGCCCAACATCCAGGCCGCCTCCACCGAGATCATCAACCTCCGGGCCATTCTGAACCTCCCCAAGGGCACCGAGCACTTCATCAGCGACGTCCACGGGGAGTATGAGTGCTTCACCCACATCCTCCGCAACGCCTCCGGCTCCATCCGGCGGAAAATCGACGAGAGTTTTGGGGAGGAGGTGCCGGCGGAGCGGAAGGACCTGCTGGCCACCCTCATCTATTACCCGGAGCGGAAGCTGGCCGAACTGCGCAGGGCCCACCAGATCACCCCCGATTGGTACCGGAACATCCTCTACCAGCTGGTCACCGTCTGCCGGGCCGCCACCTCCAAGTACACCCGTTCCAAGGTGCGCAAGGCGCTGCCCACCGACTTCCAGTATATCATCGACGAGTTGATGAACACCGACGAGAACAACCCCAACCGCCAGGAATACTTTGAGCGCATCGTGGACACCATCATTGAGATCGACCGGGCGGAGGCCTTTGTCACCGCCCTCTGCCACCTGACCCAGCGGATGATCGTGGATAAGCTGCACATCATCGGGGATATCTTCGACCGGGGCTCCGGGGCGGCCCAGATACTGGACGACCTCTGCCGCCACCACAATGTGGATATCCAGTGGGGCAACCACGACGTGCTGTGGATGGGGGCCGCCGCCGGACAGCTTTGCTGTATCGCCAACGTCATCCGCAACTGTGTGCGGTACGACAACCTGGACACCCTGGAGGAATCCTACGGCATCAACGTCCGGCCCCTGGCCGTCTTTGCCATGGAGCAGTACGGCAGCGACCCCTGCGCCTCCTTCTACCCCCGGCATATGGCGGAGGACGGCTACGTCCCCAGCACCCACGACGACATGCAGATCGCCAAGATACACAAGGCCATCACCGTCATCCAGCTGAAGCTGGAGGGGCAGACCATCCTGGCCCACCCGGAGTACGAGATGGAGAGCCGCCTGCTGCTGGACAAGATCGACTTCCGCCGCCGCACCATCACGGTAGACGGCCGGCAGTACCCCATGAACGACTGCTACTTCCCCACCGTCACCCCGGAGACCCCCTATTCCCTCACCTACGCCGAGCAGGAACTGATGGAGCGGCTCCAACTCTCCTTCCTCCACAGCGAAAAACTCCAGGCCCATATGAACTTCCTCTTTAAGCACGGGGGGATGTACAAGGTCTGCAACGGCAACCTTCTCTACCACGGCTGCGTCCCCATGACCCCGGAGGGCGGCTTTGCCGCCCTCCAAATCGACGGCCGCTTCTACCGGGGCAAGGCGCTGATGGACTACAGCGACAAACTCTGCCGCCAGGGGGCATACAGCACCAGCGGCAGCGAGGAACAACGCCAGGGGCTGGACTTCATGTGGTTCCTGTGGTGCGGCCCTAAGTCCCCCCTGAACGGCAAAAACAAGATGGCTACCTTTGAGCGGTACTTTATCGACGACAAGTCCACCTGGACCGAGGCCAAGGACATCTACTACCAACTCAGCGACGACCCGGAGGTGGCCATGAAGATCCTGGCGGAGTTCGGCATCGACAGCCAGCGGGCCCGGATCATCAACGGCCACGTCCCGGTGAAGATCAGGAAGGGGGAATCCCCGGTGAAGGCCGGGGGGAAGGTGCTCATCATCGACGGGGGCATCTCCAAGGCCTACCAGGCGGTCACCGGCATCGCTGGGTACACCCTGGTGTCCAACTCCCACCAGCTGTTCCTTGCGGAGCACCACCCCTTCTCCGGCATCGATTCCATCATCAACCACAACAGCGACATGCACTCCAACATGGTGCCGGTGGACACCTACCCGGAGCGGATCAAAATATGCCACACCGACGAGGGCAAGGTGATCCAGGCGAAGATCGACGACCTGCTGCTGCTGCTCCAGGCTTACCGCCGGGGCATCATCAATCAGAACAAATAATCGTGATACTCTTTCTGTGGAAAAAAGGGGGCGGTCTCTCCCCCTTTTTTCTATCTATCTCCGGGAACTTCCGGGTTGCATGCCTTATTATCCATTATCCATTCCGTATAAATACACCGGCTTGACCCAGGAAAGTCCCATCCATCACTTGAATGAGGAAAGTTCTCCCGTGCAGCTTTTCCGTCAAGCCCTGTTTTTACCCAAAGGAGGTATTCTATGGCACTGTGGGACCTGTCACCCAAGATCACGATATTGGCCCGGCACACCACCAAAAGGCCCTATTTCTCCGGGGAGCACCTGTTCTTCCGGGTGAAGGGCGGCACCGGGGCGCTGCGGATGGAGATGAGCCGGGACCCCACCTGCGCCGACCCCATGCTGGACACCTACCAGACCCTCACCTTGAACGGGACGCCCCTGGCTTTGATCCAAGCCAGCGGCTGCCCCACCTGCCAGTCGCTGCTGGCGGCGGGGCACGGCCTGCCGGTGGACTGTCCCCAGCTGCGCCAGGCGGCGGACGCCATCGCCGCCCCCTTCGACCACCTGGAGGAGGCGCTGGAGCGGCTGGCCCCGGTGACGGGGCTGCTGCCGTCGGGGTATTTCATCCTCTCGTTGGTGGACTGCTACCCCACCGACGGCAGCGGCCATTTCTTCTGGGATATCCCCAACGGCTTCACCCTCTCCCCCGCCACCGCCCAGACCTTTGATCCGGAGACCTATTCGGTGCTGCCGGTCTTTCCCCGGTTCCTGCACCCCACCCAACCTGCCGCCAAGCACGACCCCCGCCGGGTGGAGGAGTACCGGCGACAGCTGCGGGCGGGGAAGCGCCTCTCCCCTGCCCTTTGCCACGCCGCCTTCGAGTACCTTTCCATCCTGCTGGACGGCCACCACCGGGCCTGCGCCTGCGCCCTGGAGGGGGTGCCGGTGCCCTGTCTCATCCTCTCCTCCCCCCGGTTCCTGGGGAAGGACGGCGACTGGAAGGTGATCTGGCCGGATGAGGAGCGGGAGACGGTGCCGGGCCTGTCCATCCCCCTGGAGAAGATGCGCCGCTGTTGGTCCGCTCCCCCCTCCGCCCCGCCACCTACGCCGGGAGAACTGTTTGGCCGCCGGTGGGAGCCGGACTATCAAAAGGCCGCCGCCCTGTTCCCGGATGTGGTGGAGGCCGGAGCCCTGGCCCTCTACGGCCGGGACGCCCTGGACGCGGAGGGCATCCAGGAACTGCAAGACCGGGAGCAGCAAAGCGCCCTGGTCTCCCCTGCCCTGCTCCGCTACTTCCTCCGGCAGCCGGGGACAGACGCCAAAAGGCTGGCCCTCTCCTTTGCCCGGCCCTGGGCGCCTCTCCCCCTGCGGACCGAAGCCTTCCGGGCCTTATCGGCCATCAAGGGGAACCCGGAGATCGAGGACTTTTTTGTGGACTACCTGGTGGGATGTGACGACAGGGACGACCCCCTGCGACGTATCGCAGACCGGTACTGGGACTAGAAAGGAGCCTTTATGACACGTGAAATGCTCAGCCTGTTTGCCCTGGTCTCCCCCATGGACCGCCACACCGTTTGGGACAGCTGGCTTCGCTTCTGTTTCTCCCAGGAGGAGCGGCATGGCTTCGCCTTCACCCACCTGGGTTGTGAAACGGCATCCCTCCACCCCGACGGCATCCGCACCCGGAGCCGGTATCTGAAAAAGCTGGAAGCCGCCGTCCGCCAGGGGGAGGATATCTGGAACATGGAATTTTATCTGCTGCCCAAGGAGTTCCATCAGGCGGTGTTCGACTTCCGGGTCTATATGGGCCTGTCCCTGCGGGAACAGAGATGCCATTGTGAGATCACGGTGGAAAGTGGCTTTCCGGGGGACTTCCGGTATCAGGAGGTCCTCCGGTCTATCCGGGAGTTTTTGCACATCGAAAAGGTGGAGGTGAACCTCCTGCCCCATGACCAGACCTTTAATTACAACGTAAACCGCATCCTCTTTTCCACCCCCGGCTCCCAGGACCGGGACTATGGGCTGATCCGCAGACTGTACCAGGAACCGTGAAAGGAGAAACGCAAAATGTCCAGTTATTACACCAAGGTCATCCCGGCAGAACCTTTTCACCGCGTGGACGAGGCCCGGCTGCAAAAGGCGGCGGACTTGCTGCTGGACCGGCTATGGGCCATGGAGGTCAAAATAAACCGCAGCGAAGCCCCGGCCTTTATCGACTGCGGGGGTCTGTTGGAGGGGATATGCTGCCCTTTTTGCGGGGCGGACGCCTTTGACTTCTGGGTGGGTGAGATGAACACAAAATATGATGGCGCCGGCTTCCGGGACCTGACAGCGACCCTCCCCTGCTGCGGCAGGAAAACCACCCTGGACCTGCTGGAGTACAAGGCCCCTTGCGGCTTCGCCTGCGACGAGATCGCTTTGCTGTACCCTCGAAAGGAACCGGACGAGGAATGTATCGCCCGGGTGGAGGAGATTTTGGGGACGAAGGTCCGTGTGATCCAGTCACGTGTTTAGTATTTGGATACAGGGAAAAGGCTCCTCCGCAGCTGAAGCCCGCCGCTACGGCGGGGTCTATCCGCTCCCTTCGGTCGCTCGACGC
>CAJUFR010000050.1 GCA_910585525.1 uncultured Angelakisella sp. | reverse complement strand
AGGAGGACGAGGTGGAGGAGGCCCCCCGGCCCAGCCGTCTCTCTTCGGCCAAGCCCCCCCGGGCGGCCCGGCAGGAGGCCCCAGCCCGCTCCCTTTGGGAGGAGGACGAGGTGGAGGAGGCCCCCCGGCCCAGCCGTACCCCGTCGGCCAAGCCCCCCCGGACCCCCCGGCAGGAGGCCCGTTCCCGAGCCCGGTGGGAGGCGGAGGACGAGCAGCCTCCCAGCCAGAGCACCCCGGCCCTGCCCCGGTCGGCCAGAACATCCTCCAGAGAGATACCCTCCCTCTCCCGGTGGGAGGAGGAGTACCAGCAGCCCGCTGTGCCGGAGCCGCCCCAGCCCAGCCGTCCCCAACCGGCCCCCCGGCAGGAGGAGCCGGTGCTCTCCCTTTGGGAGGAGCCCAGTGCCCCTGAGACACCCAAGTCCCGGGCCACCGGCAGGGGGCTGGACACCGCCGCTGCCGCCCGGCTCATCACCGGGGGGGACGAGCCGGAGGGCCGCCGCCGTCGCCGCAAGGGGGAGGAGGAGCGCCCCCGCTCCCGCCGTGACGAGGATGAGGAAGAACGCCCCCGCCCCCGGCGTGGCCGTGACGAGGAGGAAGAAGAGCGCCCCCGTCCCCGGCGGAGCCGTGGCGAGGAGGAAGAAGAGCGCTCCCGCCCCCGGCGGAGCCGTGGCGAGGAGGAAGAAGAACGCCCCCGTCCCCGGCGCAGCCGTGACGGGGAGGAAGAGGAGCGCCCCCGTCCCCGGCGGAGCCGTGGCGAGGAGGAAGAAGAGCGCTCCCGCCCCCGGCGGAGCCGTGGCGAGGAGGAAGAAGAACGCCCCCGTCCCCGGCGCAGCCGTGACGGGGAGGAAGAGGAGCGCCCCCGGGTCCGCATCGGGGCCCAGCTTCAAGGGATGAAGACCGGCCTCATCATCCGGTTGGTGGTGAACCTCCTTTGCGCCGCCGGGGTCATCTACCTGATGCTTGCCCCGGGGCATGAACTGCCCATCCCGGACTACTTTATGGAAAACCCCAGCCACTACCTCTGGCTGGGGGTGGGGCTGGTGGTCCTTTCCGCCCTGGTGGCGGGGAACACGGTGGGGGGCGGCATCATCTCCCTGGTCTGCCTGCGGCCCAACAACGACAGCTACAGCGCCATCGGGGTGTTTGCCTGCCTGGTGCAGGGGGCCTATATGGCCATGCGGCCGGAGATGATGGGGGATTACGCCGCCAATCTCTACCTGCCCATGGCGGCGCTGCTGCTGCTCTTTAACACCGTGGGCAAGCTGATCCTCCGGGGGCGGGTGGCGGGAAGCTACCGCTTCATCGCCCAGGAGGGGGCCAAGCACACCGCCGCCATCATCGAGGACTACGACCTGGCGGGGCGCATCGGCGGGGATATCATCGACGACGACCCGGAGATCGCCTACTTCACCCGGTCCGCCGGGGTGCTGGCCTTCCTGGACCAGGCTTTTTCCGAGAGCAAGGCGGAGGATGTCTCCAAGGTCATCGCCCCCATGACCGCCGTGGCGGCGCTGGTGATGGCCCTCATCTCCTACCCCTTCCACAAGGATATCTTCACCTCCGCCTGCGTCTTTACCGCAGCCCTCTGCATCACCGCCCCGGTGGCCGGGGTCATCGCCGCCAACCTGCCCATCGCCTTGGCCAACCGGAAGCTGGGACGGTGGGGGACCACCCTCTGCGGCTACTCCGCCGTGGACCAGTTCGCCGGGGTGAACCAGGTGCTGCTGCGGGGATACGACCTCTTCCCGCCGGAGAGCGTCACCCTCCACACCATCAAGCCCTTTAACCGCACCCCCATGGACCAGGTGGTCATCGACATCGCCAGCGTCCTGAGCCAGTGCGGCAGCACCCTGACCCAGATCTTCACCGGCATGATCGACCGGCCGGAGATGCTGCGCCAGACCGAGAGCTTCCTTTGTGAGGACGGAAAAGGGGTCTCCGCCTGGGTGGAGGGCCGCCGGGTGCTCATCGGCAACCGGGAGTTGATGAAGTCCTACGGGGTGGCCATCCCCCCCAAGGAGTACGAGGACCAGTACGGCCAGGGCAAGCAGATATTGTACATCTCCAATTCCGGCCAGGCGGCGGCCATGTGCGTCCTCAGCTACAAGGCGGACAAGCAGATGCGCCGGGCGCTGGAGGTGCTGGCCGACCGGGATATCGCCGTCTGCGTCTACACCACCGACCCCAACGTCACGGCGGAGCGGGTGAGCCAGACCTACGCCTTCCCCCGGGAACTGGTGAAGGTGATCCCCGCCGCCCTCCACCGGGAGGTGGACCGCTACCTGGACCCCAACGCCAAGGCACGGGCGGGGATGGTGCACAACGGCACCCCCTCCTCCTACATCCGGGGTGTGGCGGCCGCCCGCAGCTGCGACAACGCCCTGACGGTGGAAACGGCGCTGCTGCTGCTGTCGGTGGTGGTGGGCTTCGCCCTGGTGACCTTCTTCGCCTTCACCGGCGGGATGCCGGCCCTCACCTGGGTCACCATCGCCGCCTACCAGGCGTTCTGGGCCTTCATCGAACTGCTGGTGGCGTTTATCAAATCCAACTAAGAGAAAGGGCGGGGGGTTCCCCGCCTTTCTTCTAAACAAGGAGGATATTGTCATGCCTGACTTTTTGGCACATAGCGTCTTTGGGGAAATGCTGATGGCCGCCCCCCAGGTGCAGCCCGCCATCCCCGGGGAGCGGGAACTGGCCCCCTGGCGGTGGGGGCTCCAGGGGCCGGACCCCTTCTTTTTCCGCACCTCCACCAGCCCCGCCGGGGGGATGATGCACCGGGGCGCCCCAGAGGGGATGTTCCAGGCCATGGCCGCCCGGCTGGCGCTGCTCCAGGGGCCGGTCCGGGATACCGCCGCCGCCTGGCTCCACGGCTTTTTGGGGCACTACATCCTGGACCGGACGGTGCACCCCTACGTCCTGGCCCGGCAGGAGCAACTGGCCCCGCTGCTGCCCGGGGCCAGCGGCAACGCCTGCCACTACCAGGTGGAGACCGACATGGACGCCGACCTCTGCCTCCATTTTCACCACCAGCCGGTGTCTGCCTTCCGGCCCGGCCGGGGGATGACCCTGGAGCCCTGGCAGAAGGAGACCATCGCCGGGATGCTGGCAGCAGGGGCGGCGGCCAAGGGGGCGACGGTCCCCGTCCTGGAGGGGATCAAGGCGCTGGAGAGCACCGCCATGACCCAGCAGATCATCTTCCGGGGCGGCAAGCCGGCGCTGGCCGCCGCCCGGGGCCTGGAACTGCTGATGGGCAAAAACCGCCAGTTCACCAGCCACATGAAGGGCAGGCGCCCCGGGTGGGACAGCCTGAACCTGGGCCACGCCCCCTGGACCGACCCCCGGGACGGCAGCACCCGCACCCAGTCGGTGCCGGAGCTGCTCCAGGCGGCGCTGGCGGAGGCGCTGCCGCTGATGGAGGCGCTGAGCCGCCAGCTGGCCGGGGAGGAGTCCGGGGAACTGGCGTTGGGCAGGGTGGATTTTAGCGGGTTTTTCCAGCGATAAAAGAGACCGGCCCCCCAGGTCGTGATGACCTGGGACGGCCGGTTTTATACCACAGTTTTTCGCTGATCATCATACAGCCCAAGTCCCCAGGTACAGACCAACGGCCTTCGACCGGTAAGGCCGAAGGCCGTGCAGGGCATGACCGTGGCGGCACGCCGTGTCCGTGCAAAACATGTGTAGATATCCAGGTCTCCAGGTATAGACTAACGGCCTTCGACCGGTAAGGCCGAAGGCCGTGCAGGGCATGCCCGTGGGGGCGACCCCACTGGTGACCCGTACGAGATTCGAACTCGTGTAGCCGCCGTGAAAGGGCGGTGTCTTAACCACTTGACCAACGGGCCATAAAGCGGAGGGGGAAAAAGGGATGTCCTTTTTTCCCCCTCGTTTTTTTGGTAGCGGTAACTGGACTTGAACCAGTGACACTTCGGGTATGAACCGAATGCTCTAGCCAACTGAGCTATACCGCCATTTTCGTACCCACGAGGGTACCGAACAACAAGTATTATACCGCATCTAAGCCCCCTTGTCAATCACTTTTTTCCGGCGTGCCCCGGCGTGCCGCCGGTGTCACGCCCTGCCCGGCCTTCGGCCTTACCGGTCGAAGGTCGTTAGTTTGTGCCTGGAGACTTAGGCCCGGCGTGCCCCGGCGTGCCGCCGGTGTCATGCCCTGCCCGGCCCCCTGCTTTGCAGGGGGCCTTACCTTTGTACAGGGTCTTGATGGGTGCCTGGAGACCTGGGCGGCATATGTCTTTGCGGGGGCGCTAGCCGATGAGTTCCTCCGGCCAGCGGAACATGTAGCCGACGCCACGGACGGTGGCCAGGCAGTGGGCGTACTCCCCCAGCTTGTGGCGCAGGCACTTGATGTGGCTGTCCACCGTGCGGATATCCCCGGTGTAGTCCATCTCCCACACCGCCGCCAGCAGCTGGCTGCGGGTGAGGACCAGGTTCTTGTGATATATAAGGTATGCCAGCAGTTCAAATTCCTTTAGGGTCAGGGGCAGTTCCCGGCCCTCCACCGTCACCGAGCGGCCACGGTAGCTGATGGCCAGGCGGCCAAACTCCAGCCGGTCCATCTGTAACCCGCCGGTGTGGGCCAGCAGGTCCTCCGGGCGGGCGGCCATGGTGATGGTCTGCACCGGGGCGGTGCTGCCGCTGTCGGTGATGCTCACCTGGTAGGTCACCACCACCATCCGCTCCCCGTTTTTTTCCAGGGCCTGGGGGTCCTCCACCGGGGAGAGCCCCTCCCGGGTCAGCACCATCTGGATGAGCCGCCGGGCGGCGTCCTCCTGCTGGGCCGCCAGTATCTTGTTTTTCATGGACTCTCCCTCCGTTCCTTGCCGTTTGCACCACTATTTTGCCAAGGAATTGTGAACAGAGGATAAATAAATGGGCCGCCGTACCAATTTGAGACCTGGCTGTAATCTAGATAGTTGTGCTATTAGTGCGTAAAAAATGACACAAAAAATAACCGCAAAAGTACGTGGGAGATTCCTGGAAAAACCGGGATTTTTGCAAATAAAAAATGATTTAATAATTACATATTGTAATATATAAAACAAATAAAGAAATTGTCCATGGTTCGAGACTTGCAGAAATATAAAATATTATGTGCATAAAACGGCAAGATAATACGATTTTCGTCAAAGAAAGATGCAGTTATTCAATAAAATGTTTTTTCCAAGTTCAAGAAACCGGTGACGATTTGTAATATTATGATATCGGCGAAGGGAAGTGGAGAGCCCCCTAGCCGCAAAGATTAAAATTTTATGGAGGAACACAAGATGAAAAAGGTACTTGCACTTGTGCTGGCCGTCATGATGATGGCTACTGTTGCCTTTGCCGACCCTGTCATCGGCGACCCTGCTGTTGATGGCGATGTCACTACCAACGGTGTCAACCCCGGTGGTAAGATTACCATCAAGGCTAGTGCTTTCCTGAATGGCAGCACCAATCTGAAGGATGCCCTGGATCGTAATGGAGATTTCTCTTCCGAGAACTTCTCCGTTACCACCAAGCGTTTTGACAAGGGTTCTTCCCTGGTCAAGTCTGTTGAGTTTGATGACGACGATAACGTTGTTGTCATCAAGATGAACGACAACTTTGATCTGCGGCGCAAGGACACCATCAACCTCGCTATCAAAGAACTGAAGATTTCTGCGAAGAAGAAACTCAATGATGACATCACCAAGGGCTCCAAGTGGGTCTACAACACCGACGTCCTCGATACCGACTTCCGTGTTGGTTATGTTCAGGTTGAACTGAACATTGAGGATGACATGACCGTTTATGTCGATTCCGGTGAAGGCGTTACTGCCGAGGGTGGCGTTTCCGCTCGTGCTGCCAATGCCGACGGCACTGGCAAGCTGGTCAAGTTCGTGAAGGATGAGGTTGCCTACGGTACTGCTACCATCGACTTCGGTGGTGTGGCTTCCGCTACTGGCCGCGTCTACGACAAGGACGTTGTTTTCCTGGACTACAACGAGGACGTCAATGTTGATGTTGTCAAGAAGTATCCCGATGCTGACCTGACCTTTGTCAACTTCAAGGGCGCCCCCACCTTCAACTCCAATTTCGAACTGGAGATCTACGCTGACGAGGATACCTACATCTACGAACTGAAGGACAGCAAGATTGCTCCTTGCAACCTGAAGTGGGATGACGATGCCTATGCCTTCACCGGTAAGGTCCGCACCCTGGGCGCTTATGTCATCTCTGACACCAAGCTGTCCGTCGACGCTACCGCTGCTGATGGCAACCCCGACACCGGCGCTAACGACGTTGTTGGCATCGCCACCGCTCTGGCCGCTGTCGCTCTGGTCTCCGCCGCTGCTGTTTCCCTCAAGAAATAAGCAGTAGCCCCAAACTTTTAGAAGGACCCGCTTTCATGTGTGTGCGGTTTCTTCCATAAGTCACCCCCCGCTGTGTCTCTCCACCACAGCGGGGGGTTCTTTTTGCCCTGTAGTGCCCCCTTGCTTATGAGCCGCTATTTATGGTATAATAAAATTGTAAGAAAGAAGCCGAGATATTGAAGGGAGGAACAACTATGTCGTCAGAAGCTGAAATGATCGCCTTTCAGAAAGCCGCTGTTTACGACCTGCTCAGGATACTGAAGAAAAACCAAAAGGATGGGTCCTCCGATACCGAGAAGGAATATTCCATCGCTGACCTGGAGAAGCTATTCGATGCGTATATTGCGGGGAAAGAGGGCTAGGGGGTCAAGATGCAAACAGAAAGTGAGATCATCGTCTTCCAAAAAGCCGCCATGTACGACCTCATTGAGATACTCGAATCCGACCCCGATAAGACCTATACCATCGAGGAACTGAAAAAGGTCATCCGGGCGTATCTCAAGGGGAAAGAAAAGTGACCCAAAGCAGGGGGACCGGGACACCGGCCCCTTTTTTTCAATTCCCCCCGCCCCGATGCTTTTCTTTTTCCCAAACCGTCCGATAATATATAGAGAAGAAAACCATCATTGTGCCTTTGTCCCTGTCACCGACACCGAACAAGGCTCCGTGTGGAAGCAGGAAGGATGGAAACGGCTGTATGCAGATGGAAAGACAAACAGAGATTTTGTTAGAGTCGGGTACCAATGAGTTTGAGATCATGGAGTTTACCATCGCCGGTGAGACCTTTGGCATCAACGTCGCCAAGGTGCTGGAGATCATGATGGTCTGCCCTGTGAAGCCGATGCAGAAGGCCCAGCAGGATATCGAGGGTATCTTCAAATCCCGGGACATGGTCATCACGGTCATCGACCTGGCCAGCTACCTGGGGCTGCCCCCCTCCACCAACCCGGAGCGGGATATCTTTATCATCACCAACTTCAATAATACCAACTTCGCCTTCCACGTCCATTCGGTGGTGGGCATCGCCCGTATCTCCTGGCAGCAGATCAAAAAGCCGGACAAGATCATCTACGGCGGGGAAGAGGGCGTCGCCACCGGCATCGCCGACTTTGAAAATCACCTCATCACCATCCTGGACTTTGAGAAGATCGTCTCGGAGATCAGCCCCGAACTGGGCATCCAGTACGACGACCTCAAGCGCCTTGGCCCCCGCAGCCACAGCGATAAGCCCATTCTGGTGGCGGAGGATTCCATGCTCCTCTCCCGGATGATCGAGGAATCCCTCAAGCGTTCCGGCTACGAGAACCTGACCATCACCGACAATGGCCAGGACGCCTGGGATTTCCTGCTGGAGGCCAAAGCCGCCGGCGACCCCATCGAACATCATGTCTGCTGCGTCGTCACCGATATCGAGATGCCCCAGATGGACGGCCACCGCCTCACCAAGCTGATCAAGGGGGACCAGGTGCTGAGCAAGCTGCCGGTGATCCTGTTCTCCTCCCTCATCAACGATGAGATGCGCCGCAAAGGGGAACAGGTAGGCGCCGACGCCCAGCTTTCCAAGCCGGAGATCGCCGACCTGGTCACCCTCATCGACCGCCTGGCCCTGGAGCGGGAGGGATGATCTAGGGGAATTGGGCGATAGGGGAATAACCGCTTTGAGCAGAACAGCACCCCGCTTGTTACAAGTAAGGTATACTTGCAGCAAGCGGGGTGCTTAACTATGCCAAGCGGATATTGTCAAACCTTGCGTTGTATGTTAAACTATAGGCGGCACCGTCGAACGGTAGCGGTTAGCCCCCCATCCACCCCGTGTGCAGATGTGCGCACTTTTCCTAGCAAACCGGGGGGCGCAACACTTTCCTTTGCTTGTGATTGGGTACCCCCGAGGCTATGCCGAAAGGGGGGCGGTACTATGGCAGCTGCTGTGGTTACTTACGAAGGGCTCTTTGCCTTTTGCTTGGTTATCATTGGCGTTATTACCATCTGTATCACCATTTTCAACAACAGAAAGAAATAACCGCCCAGGCTCCAATCTGTACGGTTATTTCTTGACCGAATAGGGGGGCTAACCGTTACCGACGGTGCCACCTTGTGCTTATATTATAGCACTTTTTGCTGGGAATGCAAGGGGTCGGATATTGTCAAACCTTGCGTTGTATGTTAAACTATAGGCGGCACCGTCGAACGGTAGCGGTTAGCCCCCCATCCACCCCGTGTGCAGATGTGCGCACTTTTCCTAGCAAACCGGGGGGCGCAACACTTTCCTTTGCTTGTGATTGGGTACCCCCGAGGCTATGCCGAAAGGGGGGCGGTACTATGGCAGCTGCTGTGGTTACTTACGAAGGGCTCTTTGCCTTTTGCTTGGTTATCATTGGCGTTATTACCATCTGTATCACCATTTTCAACAACAGAAAGAAATAACCGCCCAGGCCCAACTGATGCGGTTATTTCTTTAACCGAATAATGGGGGGCTAACCGTTACCGACGGTGCCACCTTGTGCTTATATTATAGCACTTTTCGCTGGGAATGCAACCCCCTGCCTTGACCGGCGGGGGTGCCTTTTTTGTGCTGAAAAAATGTTGTCCCACCCGGAAACATCGTAAAAAATTACTAAAATCAATATAAATTCGTAAAATCACACAACTGCAACGACGGTTATTCTAATTTATTACAACCATGTAATTTGATGCTTGCAATTTGTTACAAGTTGTAATAGAATAGACACAGGGCAAGGGAAGTGGAGAGCCCAAGCCCAGTGGAGAACCCCAAGATTAAAATTTTATGGAGGAAACACACATGAAAAAGGTACTCGCACTTGTGCTGGCCGTCATGATGATGGCTACTGTTGCCTTTGCTGCTGACAACGCCGATACTGGCGGTTCTAATGCCATTGTTGGTGGCGGCACCGACAAGGTCGAAATCGGTGGCGAGGCTGGCGATCCCGGCGCTGAGGGCGTTCAGGCTCTTCCCGGTGGTAAAATTGCTCTGAAGGCCAGCGCTTTCACGAAGGGCGATGACAACTTGGCTGAGGCTCTGGAACGTAACGGTGATTTCTCTTCCGAGAACTTCTCCGTCACCACTAAGCGTTTTGACAAGGGTTCCAACCTGGTCAAGTCTGTTGAGTTTGATGATGACAATAACTACGTCGTTGTCAAACTGAACGACAACTATGATCTGAAGGTTAAAGACACCATCAACCTGACCATCAAGGAAATTAAGGTTTCCGCTAAGAAGAAGCTGAATGATGGAAAAGTTGCCAAGGGTTCCAAGTGGACTTATGTTGGCGAGACTGATTTCCGTGTTGGCCACACCCAGCTGGAAGTCAATATCACCGATGACATGGAGCTCTATGTCGATTCCGGTAACGGTGTTACTGCTAATGATGGCGTTCCCGTTCCCCGTATTGCTACTGGTACCGCCAAGCTGGTCAAGTTCGTCAAGGGCGATGCTTCCTACGGTACTGCCACCATCAACTTTGGTGACCTGGCTACCGCTACCGGCCGCGTCTACAAGGACGACGTTGTGTATCTGGACTACAACGAGGATGTCAACGTTGACATCGTCAAGAAATATCCCGATGCCGATCTGACCTTCCTGGAGTTCAAGGGCGCCCCCACCTTCAATTCTAACTTCGAGGTTGAGATTTACGCTGACGAAGATCAGTATATCTACGAACTGAAGGATGGCAAGATCTCTGCTACCTCCCTGAAGTGGGACGAGGATTCCTATGCCTTCACCGGCAAGGCTCGCACCCTGGGCGCTTATGTCATCTCTGACACCAAGCTGTCCGTCGAGACCACCGCTGCCGACGGCAACCCCGACACCGGCGCTAACGACGTTGTTGGCATCGCCACCGCTCTGGCCGCTGTCGCTCTGGTCTCTGCCGCCGCTGTCTCCCTGAAGAAATAAGTCTAACACACTTATCTCCCAAAGGAACTAGGCCAAAAGGCTAAAAAGTCCCCCCGCCCGTTCTCCACAGGGCGGGGGGCTTTTGTGTCAGCGGCCCCTTGCATTTTAGCAAAAAGGTGATATAATATAGGCACAAGGTGGCACCGTCGGTAACGGTCAGCCCCCTATGTGCTGGTTAAAGAAATAACCGCAACAGTTGGTGGCTGGGCGGTTATTTCTTTCTGTTGTTGAAAATGGTGATACAGATGGTGATAACGCCGATGATAACCAAGCAAAAGGCAAAAAGCCCTTCGTAAGTAACCACAGCAGTCGCCATAGTACCGCCCCCCTTTCGGCATAGCCTCGGGGGTACCCAATCACAAACAAGGGAAAGTGTTGCGCCCCCCGGTTCGCTGGGGAAATGCGTACACCTGTACGCAACCCTGGGGGCTAACCGCTACCGTTCGACGGTGCCACCTATAGTTTAACATGGCCAACAGGATTTGACAATATCTGATCCTTTACATTCTTAAAAAAGGCGGTATAACATAGATAAAAAGGAGGCTAACCGTTATTAACGGCGCCTCCTTTTACTTACATTATAACACTTTCCCCAAGAATGCAAAAGTCAGATATTGTCAAATCCTGCATCACATGCTAAAATATAGCTGGCACCGTCGAACGGTAGCGATTAGCCCCCAGGGCCCATGCACAGCGATAGGCAATTTGCCTCGTACCTGCATCGCCCCGGAGGCGCAAAATTTTTTGTTCCCCCGGAGACTTTTTTCGAAGGGGGGTTGAGCCTGTGGTCACTTTTGAAGGACTGTACCAGTTCTGCTTGGTAATCATCGGAGTCATCGGCCTGGTTTTGGCCAGCATAAAGAAATAACCGCCCAGCTCCAACTAGTGCGGTTATTTCTTTGATCGCTCTGGGAGGCTAACCGTTACCGACGGTGCCACCTTGTACCTATATTATACCACCTTCCGCCAGAAATGCAAGCCCTTATCCCTCCGGCCGGGGGGCGATGAAGCAGTAATCCGCCTGGTGGCCCTCCAGTCCCTGGAGGGAGTAGAAAGAGAAACAGCTGAACAGCCGCTGGGCGTTGACCACGGTGTAGCCGTCGGCGTTGTGGTCGGTGGTGTCGTTGGAATCCGCCAGGATGAACACGTCATCATAGCTGTAATCCGGGGTGCCCATGTCGTCGTAGCCGATGACCACCATCCAGTGGCCGCCACGGTCGATCCAGCCCACGATGACAGGGATGCCCTGCTTGATGTACTCCTGGAACAGCTGAGGGGTCAGGTCCCAGTAGTGGTCGTCCAGGTGGTCATAGGTGGTCTCCAGCTGGAAGCCCCCCACCTTATTAAATATCTGGATCAGCTGGTCCAGACAAAGGCCCAGATGCTCATCGGTGTGGTCGTCGCAAAGGTCCTTGAGGCTTTCCTCGTTCCAGTCCCCCATCTTGCCGAAGTAGTCCAGCACCATCTGGATGGAGACGACGCCGCAGGTGAAGTTCTTCGCCTGCTGGATGGTTCGGAATCGAGGCAGGATGGAGAGGGTGCCGGTGCTCTCGGCGTTGTAAAAGTCGATGTTGTAGAAGTAGGGGGAGCCGGGATGGTCCCCCGCCCGCTCCTCCCGGAGTTCCAACTCGTCCAGGTAGGCGGTGTAGGGGATCTTCATCTCGTCGGTGAAGTTGCCCGCAACCTCGGCGGGGCGGACCGGGGCCTCCGACTGGGAGACAGGCTCGCTGGCCGGGGGCGGGACGGGCTCGGGGACTCTGGCGCTGGCCGACTGCCAGACAAAGAACAGCGAGACCCCGAACAGGATATTGCTGACAAACAGCAGGGCGATGACACGCTTGGCCTTGGCGCTGAATTCGCTCAAAAAAAGTTCCTCCTTTTTTCCTCCACAGAAGATCACACACTAGTTACAATTTGTATCTATTCTAGTATATTCAAGGGGAATTTGCAACAAATCCGGCGAAATCTCGTATTATCTTCAAGTTTTTGCCGTTTTCTATTTCGATTTTACTAGAGAATCCCCCCTCCCCCATCCTCTGCATCTTCGCCCCAGGACGGGCATAAAGATGAGTAAGAAGGGGGGGCGCGGGGATGGATAAGGGGACCTTTGTGAAAAACACGGTGATCCTCACCGGGGCGTCGTTGGCGCTGCGGGGGGTGGGGATGGTGTTCCGGGTCTACCTGGCGGCCAAGATCGGCGCCCAGGGGATGGGGCTGTACCAGCTGATCACCACCGTCTACAACCTGTTCCTCACCGTCGCCACCGCCGGGGTGGGGGTGGCCGCCACCCGGATGATCACCGAGGAACTGGCCCTGGGGGGCGGGGACCGGCTGAAAAGCCTCTGCCGGAAGCTGATGCTGGCGGCGCTGGCGCTGGGGCTGGGGGCGGGGGCGCTGCAATTCTTCGGGGCGGACCTGGCGGCGGGGGTTTGGTTAAAGGACCTCCGGGCCGCCCCGGCGCTGCGTGTCCTGGCCTTTAGCCTGCCGCCGGTGGCGGTGAGCAGCTATCTCCAGGGGTATTTTATGGCCCGGCGGCGGGTGACCCTGACCACCGGGGCACAGATCGGGGAGCAGCTGCTGCGCATCGGGCTTATTGTGGCCATGCTCCCCGCCGCCCTGGGGCTGGGCCTGGGGGAGGCCTGCGCGGCAGTGGTGCTGGCGGGGACGGTGGCGGAGTATTTCTCCGGGGCGGTGGTGTGGCAGGGGTACCGCCGGGACCTGTCCCGGCTCCAGGGCGGCAAAAAAGCCATGCCGGCACGGGGGGTGTGGCGGCGGCTTTGGAGCATCGGGGCGCCGGTGGCCGCCACCCGCTACGTTGGCAGCGCCCTGCGGACGCTGGAAAACGTCATGGTGCCGGGATGCCTGGCCATCTACACCGCCAGCCGGGAGGTGGCGCTGGAGCAGTTCGGGGCCCTCAAGGGGATGGCCATGGCGGTGCTTTTCTTCCCCTTCTCCTTCCTTGCCACCCTCTCCACCCTGCTGCTGCCGGAGATCACCGAAGCCTACGCCCAGGGGCGGCAGCGGCAGCTGGAGCGGCTCATCTCCCGGACCATCCTCATCACCCTGGGGGTGTCGGTGCTGATGGGGGGGCTGTTCACCCAGTTCGCCGGCTCGCTGGGGGAGGTGCTGTTCCACGACGGCCAGGTGGGGTTTTACATCCGGGTACTGGGGCCGGTGATGCCCTTCCTCTACCTGGAGAGCATGGTGGACGGCATCCTCAAGGGGCTGAACCAGCAGCTTTCCACCTTCCGGTACAGCGTGTGGGATTCGGTGGTGCGCATCGGCCTCATCGGGCTGTTGGTGCCCCGGCTGGGGATGAAGGGCTTTTTGTTCGTGATGCTGGTCTCCAACCTGTTCACCGGCCTGTTGAACCTGCGGCGGCTGCTGGTGGTGACGGGGCTGTCCATCCGGTGGTGGCAGTGGGTGCTGCGGCCGCTGGCGGCGCTGCTGCTGGGGCTGGCGGCCTACCGGGGGGTGGTGCTGCCCTGGGCGGCGGGGCAAAGCATCGGGGCGGTCCCGGGGCTGGTTTTGGGCGGCGCCGGGGTGAGTTTGGTCTATCTGGTGGCGCTGTTCCTCCTGGGGGGCGTCCCGGTGGGGGGGCGGGAGGGGTAGGTTTTCCCACAAAAAAATACCCGCCTTGGTGGAGAATCAAGGCGGGCGGGGGTGGGCGGCCAGGGGGTACTCGCTAGCCCCGGCTGCCCGTATCTTGTTTTTATACTGATACTTTTTTACACCGTTACACTTTCCCCGGCCCAATCCTGGTCCAGGGCCTGGAGAAACTCCCGCAGGCGCCTTTTTTGGCCCTCGGTGAAGTTCCGGGGGAGCATCACGACATTTTCGTCACGGCGGTAGGACAGGGGTTCGTCGATCAGCCCGATGAGGTAATCCACCGACACGTCGAAATACTCCGCTATCCGCATTTTGATATCATCACTGGGGTCGCTGCGGTCCAGTTCGTAGGCGGAGATGGTATAACCGCTTACCGAGACGATCTCCCCCAACTCCCGCTGGGAGATGTGCCTTTCCTGGCGCAGCTTTGTCAGGCGTTCTCCTCGCATGGTGTCCCTCCTGCTCCGGTGTCGTCTCTCCGTTAGGGGAAATCCCCGCCCCCCGGAGAACAGGGGCGGGGGTGATTTCTAGCCTTTTGGCCTAGTTCCTTTGGAAGATAAGGGGTTTAGACTTACTTCTTCAGGGAGACAGCGGCGGCGGAGACCAGAGCGACAGCGGCCAGAGCGGTGGCGATGCCAACCACATCGTTAGCGCCGGTGTCGGGGTTGCCGTCAACAGAACCGGTGGCCTCGAACTCCTTCAGCTCGACGTCGGACACAACGTAGGTGCCCAGGGTGCGGGTCTTGACGACCCAGCAGCCATCGTCCTCAGAGTAGGAGCCGACCTTGACCAGCTTCTTGTCCTTGACCTGGTACACGAAGTCATCTTCCTCAGCATCGTTGAAGTACAGCTTGGCGTTGCTGTTGAAGGTGGTGAACTTGGTGTCGCTGTTGAAGGAGTAGAAGTCCATGTCGGCATCGCTGTCAGCCAGGCGGCCGACGATGTCACGGTCGGGGCTGTAGTCGATGTCCAGGAACATCAGGTCATTGTGGTACACACGGGCTTCCAGGGTCAGAGCATCGCCGTACTCCTCAGTGAGGATGGCATCAGCGGTGAAAGCACCAGCAACACGCTTAGACCAGCCGGGCCCCTTGTTAGCAGCGGTGTTACGGACGAACTTGATGACATCGCTATCCAGCTTGACACCATAGTTCTCGAGGTTCTCGAGTTCCTCGTCCTGGTCGCCGCCGATGGAGACTTCAACCTTACCGTAGCCAACAGTACCAATCACAACGTATTTGACGTCGGGCAGGGAAACCTTGTCGCCAGCCTTAGCAGCCTGGACGGGCTTCACATAATCGTTGTAGCGAGCAACGTCGCCAGCCTTCAGAGTCATCTTGCCCTTGCCCTTCAGGGTGAAGCGCACTTCAAAGTCCTTCAGGCCAGTGTTGTTCAGGTCGTCCTTGAACTTGACCTCTACGCGCTCTTCCTTGTCATTGATGGTAACGCCAGTGATCAGGTTCTTACCATGCTCATACTTAACACGGGAGATGCTGTAATTGTCAGTGGTGACAGAGCGGAAAATACCATAGGTGGGATCTGTGGAATCCTCAGCGTTGTTGATAGCGCGATCCTTGTCGGCATCTTCCTGGGTCTGGGAGCCGTAAACCAGAACGCCATTGTCGCCATCCTTACCGCTATCGGAATAACCGAGAGCGATCTTGAGGCTGCCGCCAGGGGTGATAGTAGCCTTGGGGGTGCAGTTGTCAGCATACTCGCTGATGCCTTGGCCAATAACGCCAGTACCAGTGTAGGCAAAAGCCACAGTAGCCAGCATCATGACGGCAAGCACAAGAGCTAAAACCTTTTTCATGATTCTTTGTCCTCCATAAAATTTTAATCTTTTTGTACCTTGGGCTCTCCATCCCCCTCGGTACGTGTCCATTGTATTACATACTGTAACTAATTGCAAGTGTTTTTGTTACATTTTGTAATCTCTTCAAGAATTTCAGGATTTCTAGTAATTTCACAATAGAAAATCTTGGTTTTACCGGTTCAACAGGGGCATCAGCCAACAGAAATGGAGACAGTGCCGCCGCTGGAGTAGCCTTGGGCGATCTCAACACTGCTGCCGGGGGTAATGTCCGCCTGGGACCGGTTGGGGTCCAGTTCAGTGATCCAACCCTGGCCGATGGTGCCCTGGCCATCCAGGTTTTCTTCCGGCTCCGGGGCGGGTTCGGGCTTGGCCGGGGTGTCGGG
>CAJUFR010000049.1 GCA_910585525.1 uncultured Angelakisella sp. | reverse complement strand
ACCATATCCCACCCCGCAGCCAGCCGCCTGACCAAGCATCGAGCCACCAAGGCAGACATCTATCATGGCACTACGCAGCACCCCAGCCCAAGCGGACTGGGCGGCGTGAAAAGGTCCGTTTTTTAGCGACCGACGCCTTTGGCCGTCCGGGTCCAGGGCGCAGCCCTGGTCGCTCTTTGCCTTCTTTCTGTCGATACAGAAAGAAGGGCCCCGCCGGCGAGGCGGTCGAAGAGACGCCTTGAAAATTGCAGAAAAGGGTATGGAGAGGACCGAGCCCAAAAACCTAATACCCATACCTCCCCCGATACCTCGCCAACACCCCCACCGCCACGACCGTCCCCGCCAACTCGGCGACAGGGGTAGAGAGCCAGACCCCGGTGACCCCCAGCGCCAGCGGCATCAGCTGAACAGCCGCCACGGTAAAGAGGAAGGACCGGGAAAAGGCCAGCACAGCGGAGACCACGCCGTTGGAAAGGGCGGTGAACATCCCGCTGGCAAAGGCATTGAACCCCACCAGCACCAGGGCCAGGGAGCAGAACCGGTTGCCGGTGACCGCCAGCTGGTAGACCGGGCTGTCCGGCCGGGCAAAGATGCCCACCAGCGGCCGGGTGAACACTACCGAAAGAAGGGCGCAGACCGCCGACGCCCCCAGGATGAACCGGATGCTGAAGGAGATGAGGCTTTTCAGCTTCTGCCGCTCCTGGGCCCCGTGGTAGTAGCTGATCATCGGGGCCACCCCGTAGGAGTAACCGATGAACAGGGCGCTGACAAACATCAGGACATACATGATAATGGTGATGGCTGCCACCCCGTCCTCCCCGATATACCGCAGCATCGCCAGGTTGAACAGCATGGTGGTGATGCCGGAGACCAGAGAGGTAGCAAGTTCCGAAAGGCCGTTGGAGGCGGCCTGGATCAGCATCCGCCCCCGGAAGGCCGGCCGCTGGAACCGGAGCAGCTGGTCCCGGCGGCAGAATACCACAAGGCCCACCACGGCGGTGATGGAGTAGCCCAGACCGGTGGCGATGGCCGCCCCCCGGATGCCCATCTCCGCCACGGCGATGAGAAGATAGTCCAGCAGGATGTTGGTGACGCCCCCCGCCACGGTGCAGACAAGGGAGAGGGTGGCCCGTCCCGCCGCGATGAGGTAGAGGGAAAAGTTGTACATCAGCAGGATGGGGATGGTGAAGGAAAGGTAGCTGCTCAAATATGTATGGCAGTAGCCGAACACCCCGGGGGAAAGGTCCATCGCCCCCAGCAGGCGGTCCATAAAGGCGTAGCCCAGGGCCATCATCACCGCTCCTACCACGGCGTTAGCCAGGATGAGAAGGGTAAAGTCCTGGCGGGCCTCCTTCTCCCTCCCCTCCCCCAGCTTTTTCATCACCACCGCGCTGCCGCCGGTAGCCAGCATCCCGGAGACAGCGGTGATGAGGCCGATGGCCGGGGCGGTGAGGTTGATGGCGGAAAGGGCGTCGGTGCCGATGAGATTGGAGACGAACAGCCCGTCCACCATGGTATAGAAGGTGTTGAACACCGTCATCACCATGGTGGGGAGGGCAAAGCGCAGGATATTCCCGCCGGTGACCGGCAGGCGGTAGGGGTCTGCTTTGGCTGTCATCTTTTATCCTCCTTAGTTCCGGTAGTCGATGTCCTGGGCTGTCCCCAGGGAAAAATATTGGATGCTGCCGCCGTTCCCCACCGGCCGCACCGCCGATACCCGCCGGTTCCAGGCGGGGGTGAAGTAGTAGACGCCACTCTCGGCGCACATGGCGCAGGTGCAGAGGGTCTGCTCGTACACCGGGTAGTCCGGGTCGGCCTTGGCCAGCCCCTCCGGGATATCCACCGGGGCGAAGGCCCGGAGCATCCGGGACACCCCGTCCACCTCGTCCGCCCCGGGGACGGCGAACTCCTTTATAAAGGCGACCCGCACGAACCGGGAGGGGGAGGAATAATCCCCCGGCAGGCCGAAGCCGCCTCCCAGCCTCTCCCCGAACTCCTCGATCCGGTGCCCGGCGATGGTCTGGGGGGCCTTGGGCAGGTTGGTGACCCCCACATAGGCCCGGAGGTTGGTCCGGTGCCAGAGGTAGTCGGGGCTGTTGGTGAGCACCCCGATGGTCCGCCGGTGGATGGATAGCCCGTCCCGGTCCGGCTCCAGGATCACCGCTTCCCCGGTGCGGTCGCTGAGGATATAGTGGGCGGCCAGGGGGCTGCCCTGGGTCAGGTCATCCACCAGCGCCACCGAGGCCAGCGCCTCCACCGCCTCCTCCACGCCGGCGCAGCGGGCCAGCAGCCAGGCCACCAGCCGGCCGGGATGGACGGCGGTCTGGCCCGGGGCGGCGGGGTGGTAGACGGCGTAGCCCGGGTAGTGGAGCAGTGCCCCCATCAGTCCGGCGGTGTTCACCCCGTCCACCAGGATAGGCTCGCCAAAGCCCAGCACCGCCATGCCGGTGTAGCCGTAGCGGGCCGGGGCGGCGTCCTCCTCCCCCTTCAGCCCGGCGGGGCAAGGGAGACCGGCGGGGACGGCGATGACCTGGTTGGCCGCCAGGTCCCCGAACTGGTCATAGGTCCGCCCCAGCAGGTGGCGGCCGTCGGCGGTCTGCCAGGAAAAGCTGCTGCATCCGATATCCATTATAAAAACCTCCGTTTTTTATTTTATTTTCTGCGGTCCCCTTGAAATGATTCCCCGCAGGAGATATCATAAACTATGTGGTTACCACATGGTCAAGTATTTTTTTCGAGGGAGTGATCTTTTTTATGGAGCGGCCCAAAAGCTGGATGACCTCCGGCGCCTTTGCCAGGTTGTGCGGCACCACCAAGGAGACGCTGCGGCACTACAAGGACACCGGCCTCCTCCCCCCTGCCCACCAGGGGGAAAACGGCTACTTTTACTACGACCTGGAGCAGTTCTACGACTTTTTGGCCATTGTCATCTTCCGGCAGACGGGGACCCCGCTGGAGGAGATCCGCCGCTGCATGGAGAGCCAGACCCCCCAAGGCACCCTCGCCCTGCTGCGGGAGCAGCGGCGGCGGCTGGAGGAGGAGCGGCAGAGGCTGGAACAGATGGAATTCGTTCTCTCCCGCACCATCGACGACCTGGAACTGGGGACAGCGCCGGACCTGACGCCCCAGCGGGCCTGGTTCCCGGCGGAGCGGCTGCTGGCCATCCCGGCCGGGGAGCTGGAGGGGCTCATCTCCCCCGGGGCCGGGGAGGATGAGATACTCATCACCGTGCTGGAGCGGTGCCAGCGGCTCTGCCGGGAATACGGGCTGCAGCCGGACCACCGTCTGGGGGCCATCCACTCCCCGGGGGATGGGGCCATCACCCACCTGTACACCCGGGTCCGGGAGGGGAAGGACTGTCCCTACTGCCGGGAGAAGCCCGCCGGGGAGTACCTGTACCTCTGCTGCCGGGGGCGGTGGGATATCTCCGCCGGGTACGGCGCCCTGGCCCGGTACATCCGGGAGGAGGGGGCGGAGACGGCGGGGGACCTCTACGCCTGGGACCTGGCGGGATTCATCCTGAGCGGGACGGAGAAGAACGCCGCCTCGATGCTGGCCGTCCGGCTGGTCGGGGAATTTTGATGGTCCGGCGGCGGCGTTATGCAAAAAGAACGCCCTTCCCCGCCCCCCGGCCCCTGTACAGCCGCTGGTTTCCAGCGTTTGCGGCAGGGGTTGTTTTACAGAAAGAAATTTTTTCCAGGGAAGTTGCATTTTGTTGTAAAATTATTTTAATTTCCCGCCGCTTCTGAAAATCTTTTTCCGGCCCCTTGACTAACAACCGAAAATATTATATAATTTTAACAGTTTAAAACCCGTGACCCCTGCAAGATTTCAAATTTTTTGCAAACTAAGGAGGACGTATCTGATGAAGATCAAGCGCATTCTCTCAATGCTCATGGCGGCCTTCATGGTCGCCAGCCTGGCAGCTTGCGGCGGCAGCCCCGCCCCCAGCAGCACCGAGCCTGCCCCCTCGCCTTCCACCCCTGCTTCCACCGACCCCGCCCCCGAGGCTCCCACCGACGGCGGTTCCATCACCCTGTGGACCTACCCCATCGGCAACTGGGGCCAGGAGGCCGAGGTCAAGAAGCTTACCGACGCCTTTACTGCCGAAACCGGCATCGAAGTCAAGGTGGAGTACCTGGCCTACGCCGACGGCGATGACAAGGTCAACGCCGCCATCACCGGCAACAACGCCCCCGACCTGGTCATGGAAGGCCCCGAGCGCCTTGTCGCCAACTGGGGCGCCAACGGCCACATGGTGGACCTGAAGGATATGCTGGACGACACCGACAAGAAGGAGATCCAGGCATCCGTTCTGGCTTCCTGCACCGCTCCCGACGGCGCTGTCTACGAGTATCCCCTGGTCATGACCGCCCACTGCATGGCGGTGAACCTGGACGCCTTCAAGGAAGCTGGCGCCGACCAGTACCTGAACCTGGAGACCCGCACCTGGACCACCGACGACTTCCTGAAGGCTGTTGACGCCCTCTACGCCAAGTACGGCTCCACCGTGGGCGCTGTCTTTTGCAAGGGCCAGGGCGGCGACCAGGGCACCCGTGTCCTCGTCAACAACCTGTATGGCGGCACCTTCACCGACGCCGCCCACACCAAGTACACCTGGGACGACGAGAAGAACATCCAGGCTCTTGCCAAGCTGAAGGAGATCAACGGCATCGACTTCGACGCTTCCCTGGAGGGCGGCGACGAGATCAAGCTGTTCTACCAGGGCATCCTGAAGATGGCCTTTTGCTGGAACATCGCCCAGCAGCTGAACCCCAACACCGCCAACACCGGCGAGGGCCTGACCCAGAGCGGCGAGGAGATCGCCTTCATGAGTTTCCCCTCCCAGGACGGCACCGCCAAGCTGAACGGCGGTATCTGGGGCTTCGGTGTCTTTGACAACGGCGACGCCACCCGCATTGAGAACGCCAAGAAGTTCATCAAGTACATGGCTGACTCCGCCCACACCGTGGAGGCTGTCAAGACCGCCAACTACTTCCCCGTCCGCTCCGCCGCCGAGGGCACTGACCTCACCGGCATCTGGGCTGACAACAAGACCATGAACGACTACCAGATCCTGATGCCCTTCCTGGGTGACTACTATCAGGTCACCAAGGGCTGGGCCGGCGCCCGTACCGCCTGGTGGAACATGCTCCAGGATGTGGGCGAGGGCCAGGACATCGCCACCGTCGTCGCCGCCGGTGCCGCGGAAGCCAATGCCGCCGCCGCTGGCTGAGCAGTCCCCCCAAATAACTGACGCGATCACTTGAAACGATGGGTTTCGCGCGCCCCATCCCCGCTTGGCGCGGGGGTGGGGCGTGTTTTTTTACCATCAAACGAAAGGGGCGATCGAATTGACAAACGCGAACACCCTGCGAAGCCGCGAGCTGATGATGCGGGAGGCACGGACCGCTTACCTTTTCCTCCTGCCCTGTCTTATCTTCTTTGTGGGCTTTGTCGTCTTCCCCATGTTCATCTGCATCTTCTACAGCCTGACCAACGCCAACATGAACGCCAAGGCGGCCACCGAGTTCATCGGCCTTCTCAACTTCCAAAATCTCCTTACCGACAAGACCTTCCTGGAGGCGCTGCGCAACACCTTTGTCATTGTAATCGTCAGCGTTCCCGCCGTCTGCGCCTTCTCCCTGTGGGTCTCCTCCGCTATCTACAAACTCAGCGGCCCTGTGCTTTCCGCCTTCCGGTGCATCTTCTACCTGCCGGTGGTCACCGGCTCGGTGGCGGTCACCGTGGTGTGGAAGTGGATGTATGACAACTACACCGGTATCCTCAACTTCGTCCTCAAGGGCTCCGGCCTTATCGAAAAGAACATCAACTGGCTGGGCGATTCCAAGTACGCCCTATGGTGCATCATCCTCATCCTCTTCACCACCTCGGTGGGTCAGCCCATCGTGCTGTACGTCTCGGCCCTGGGCAACGTGGACGCCACCCAGATCGAGGCGGCCAAGGTGGACGGCGCCACCGACTTCCAGGTGTTCTGGAACGTCAAGTGGCCCCAGATGATGCCCACCACCCTGTACATCCTGGTCATCACCACCATCAACTCCTTCCAGTGCTTCGCCCTGATCCAGCTGTTGACCAGCGGCGGGTCGGGGACCAACACGGTGATGTACTACATCTACTACACCGCCTTCAAACTCACCGAGCAGCTGGGCCACTTCGGCTACGCCAACGCCATGGGCGTGGTGCTTGCCATCTTTATCGGTATCCTGTCCGCCGTCCAGTTCAAGCTGGCGGCCGAAAAGTAAGGGGGTGGGGAAATGAATAAATCGGAACTTCAGCGCAAGGGCGCGTACGGCATCTTCTCCCTGGTGGTCCTGGTGATCCTGGCTTTCCTCTTTATGTTCCCCCTCTACTGGATCGTCACCGGCGCCTTCAAGATCGCCAAGGAATACAACTCGGTGACCCCGGTATGGTTCCCCTCCGTCTTTACCCTGGATAACTTCGCCCGGCTGTTTGCCCGGCGCACCGCCCCCCTGTGGGAGTTAGCGGTACCCTTCAGCGCCATGTTCTCCCCTGACAAGACCCCTGTCATGCTTTCGGTGGGTCCCACCGTCCCCGCCGCCATCCGGTGGCTGCTGAACACGGTGTTCATGGCGGTGATGGCCATGGTCCTCACCTGCATCACCGCCTCCATGGCGGGGTACGCCCTGGCCAAGAAGCGGTTCCCCGGCCGGGCGCTCTTGTTCTCCCTCATCGTCTGCGCCATGGCCCTGCCCAAGCAGGTCATCCTCATCCCCCTCATCAAGGAGATATCCGCCATGGGGCTGTGGGATAACATCTGGGCGGTCATCTTCCCCACCGTGGGCTGGCCCTTCGGCGTGTTCCTGATGAAGCAGTTCTCCGAGGGCATCCCCGGCGAGATCCTGGAGGCCGCCCGCATCGACGGCGCCACCGAGTGGCGGACCTTCACCACCATCGTGGTGGACCTGGTGAAGCCGGGCATCGGGGCCCTTGCCATCTTCACCTTCATCAACTCCTGGAACGACTACTTCCTCCAGCTGATCATGCTGGGGAGCGGCAGCAACTACACCATCTCCCTGGGTATCGCCACCCTCCAGGCGGAGACCTCCATCGACGTGGGCATCCTGATGGCTGGCGCCACCCTGGCGGCCATCCCCATCATCGCCATCTTCCTCGCCTTCCAGAAGTACTTCACCCAGGGCATCACCATGGGCGCCGTCAAAGGCTAGTCCGGTCGGCCGGACGGCCACGCCCTACATCGGCCTTCGGCCTTACCTTTGCGGTGCATCTCTGTGGGTGCCTGGAGTCTTGGGCTCGAGTTTTTGTGGTTTTGAAGTCACCGGCGTGCCGGCCTCGTTGGAATAGACAGAGGGCGGCATGCCGGGAGGCCCCGGTCGGCCCTGCATGATGGATGGTAGGAGGGTATTCCTTATGAGAAGCGGCTTGTTTAGCAGTTTTGCACTGAAACGGGTGGCGGTGGCCAGCATGGTCATCGACCACATCGGCAGCTTTTTGCTAAGGGCGATGATGGCCCCTTACCGGGTGGACGGGATGCTGGTGGTGAACCAGGATTCCCCCGCCATCCTGCGGCAGCTGATGCTGTGGCGGGAACTCTGCGACATCCTGGGGGCCATCGCCTTCCCCATCTTCTGCTTCCTGGTAGCGGAGGGGTTCCTCCACACCCGGGACCGGCTGCGGTACGGGCGGCAGATGCTTTGGTTCGCCCTTCTCTCCGAGATACCCTACACCCTGGCCCACTACCAGACGTTTTTCTCTTACCGGCTCCAGAACGTGATGTTCACCCTGGCCTGCGCCATCCTCACTCTGCTGCTCATCAGCAAGGTGGAGGAGCGGCAGGTGGAGCAGAAGGTCCTCCGCTGGGGAATGACCGCCGCAGCCATCGCCGCCGGCATGGTCATGGCCTACCTCATCCGGGGGGAATATGTCTTTATGGGGCCGCTGGCGGTGTCGCTGGTCTATCTCCTCCGGGACAAAGGGAAGCTGCGGATCGCGGGGCTTGCCCCGCTGCTGGTGGTCTCCCCCTGGACGGCCCTGGCTGTCCCATTTCTCCTCCTTTACAACGGGGAGCGCGGGAAGGGCAGCAAGTGGTTCTTCTACCTCTTCTACCCGGCCCATTTCCTGGTGTTCGCCTCCTTGGCCATGGTCATCAGCGGGTAATGTTCCCAAACAAAACAAGACACAGGACCGGTCTTTTGGGCCTGTCCTGTGTCTTTCTGAAAGAAGGTTTTCTAATGAAAAAGCATATCGTCTGTATTGGCGATTCCAACACCCACGGCTACTGCGCCGACCCGGCGGATTGCGCCGACGGGGGCATCCGCTTCAACGAGGAGGAGCGGTGGACCTGCCTGCTGCAAAAGGCCCTGGGGGAGGGATATCTGGTCACCGAGGAGGGTCTCAGCGGCCGGACCACCGTTTTCCCCGACCCCCTCCACGAGAGCATGGACGCCCTTGGCGTCATCTACGCCCTGCTGAAGAGCCACGAGGTGGTGGACCTGCTGGTGATCATGCTGGGCACCAACGACGTCAAGGAGCGGCTGGGGGCCAACGCCGCCTGCATCGCCATCGGCATGGAGCGGCTGGTCCGCAAGGCCCAGAGCGTGGACTGCTGGGGGGACAAGGCCCCCAACATCCTCATCGTCTGCCCGCCCCCCATCCTGCCCCTGATGGAGCAGGCCCCCTGCGGCCAGCCCAT
Source organism: uncultured Angelakisella sp. (assembly GCA_910585525.1). Classification (GTDB taxonomy): domain Bacteria; phylum Bacillota; class Clostridia; order Oscillospirales; family Ruminococcaceae; genus Angelakisella. The sequence continues at coordinate 7,775 of CAJUFR010000049.1, read as the reverse complement.
GGGCAAGGGCTGCATCGAAAAGTCCCGGGAACTGCCGGGGTATCTGGCCAACACCGCCAAGCTGGTGGGGGCGCGCTTCATCGACGCCGCCGGATGCGAGTTCAACCAGGTGGACGGGATGCACCTGACCAAAAAGGGCCACCGCCAGCTGGCGGAGTTGCTGACCAAAGCCGCCCGGGAGTTGGTGGGCTAAAAGCTGATACGACGAAAAAACGGCCTGTCTATAGGGTGGACAGGCCGTTTTTTTGTTGATCGATCAAGGTCACAGCAGCATCACCAGCAGGACGGTGATGATACCCGACACCCCGATGGCCACGCCGCTCATGGCCCCCTGGACCTTGCCCATTTGCAGCGCCCGGGCGGTGCCGATGCCGTGGCTGGCGGTGCCGATGGCCACCCCCGCCGCCATGGGGTCCTCCACCCGCAGCAGCTTGAGGAAGCCGGGAGCCAGCGCCGCCCCGCAGATGCCGGTGAAGATGACCACCACGATGGTCACCGCCGCGATGCCGCCCCCCTGGGCGCTCAGTTCCACGGCGATGGGGGTGGTCACCGACTTGGGCACCAGTGACGCGGTCAGGGCCTGGTCCAGGCCAAAGATGCGGCAGAGGGCCAGGGTGGAGCCCACCGAGGCACAGCAGCCCGCCAGGCAGCCCAGCAGCACCGGCAGGAAGTTTTCCTTTAATATCTCCCGCTGGCGGTAGATGGAGAGGGCCAGCGCCGCCGTGGCGGGGCCCAGCAGCATGTTGATGACCTCCCCGCCCCGCTGGTAGTCGGCCAGGGGGACGCCGGTGAGGGTCAGACAGGCGATGACCAGGGGGATGGCGATGAGGATGGGGTTGGCGATGGAGAGTTTGGTCCTCCTGTTCACCCACAGCCCCACCGAAAAGGCGGCCACCGACAGGGCGATGCCAAAGAGGGGGGAACTGGTCACCTGGTTCATCTCCCCTCCCCCCTTCCCCGGGCCAGCAGCGCCGCCACCCCCCGCACCGTAAAGGCGGTGACCGCCAGGGTGAGGAACAGCGTCGCCAGGGCGATAAGGATGAGCACCGGTATCCGGTCCCGGATCAGGGGGAAATACTCCATGATGGAGACCCCTGCCGGCAGGAAAAGGAACATCATGTTTGCCAGCAGCAGGTCCGCCCCCTGCTGGATCTGCCGGGGCTTCACCAGGCCGGTGAGGAGCAGCGCCAGCAGCACCAGCATCCCCAGGACGCTGGCCGGGAAGGAGAAGGGCAGCAGGGCGCAGAGCCAGCAGGCAAAGAGGTAGATGGCGAAGATCAGGGAAAGCTGTCCCAGGGTCCTCATCCCGTCAGCCCTCAAAGTCGCAGCTGACCCGGTCGGTGATGACCTTGTGGACGAACTGCTGGACCTCCTTGTGGAGGGGGTGGTCCCGGTAGTATTTCAAGGCGTCCAGGTCCTGATACTGCCCCACCAGGCAGAGGTCGTAGCCGCCGGGGATGACGTTCTTCCCGATCTTCAGGGAGACGAGTCCCTCGATCTTCCCCACCAGCCCTTCCAGCCGCTCCTTCATGATGGCGGCGTTCTGCTCCCTGCTGCCGCCCTCCGCTTCTTCCTTCAGATTCCACATAACGATATGGGTCACCATGATCTTTTCCACCTTTCTGTCGTTTTGTCACGCACTTCATTATGACGCCGCAAAGGGAGAATGTCAATCATTCCCCGGTATTTTTTTCAGACTATGCAGCAGGTAGCAGAGGGCCAGCAGGTCGGCGCTGCCCCCGGGGGAGAGGTTCTGCCGGATGTAACCGGCGTCCAGGGCGGCGATGGTCTCCGCCGCCGGGTAGGGCTGCTCCGCCAACAGTTCCCGGAGCCGGGCGGCCTCCCGCTTCTGGACCTGGATGCCCCCCCGGGCGATCATGTTGGTGTCGTCGGTGTGGGCCAGCAGCGCCAGCAGGGCGGCGGTCCCCGCCTGCTCCGGCGTCCTTCCCTCCCGGATGCCCCGCTCCAGCACCGGCAGGCCGTGGTCCCGCACCGCCGGAAAGCCTGCCTCCGCCTGGCCCCGGACCCCGGTGACCCCGTACCGGCGGTAAAGATCCTCCCCTGCTGTGGATGTCTTTTTCCCGGCGGCCCCGGCCAGTTCCCGCTCCACCGACCCCGCCGTCATGGCGGCCACCTGGGCCAGGACCCGCTCCGGCTCTGCCCAGTCCTCCCGGTCCAGGCGGCCCAGGGCGCCGCAGGCCAGCCCCAGGGAGAAGATAGCCCCCTTGTGGGTGTTCACCCCCCCGGTGGCGGCTAGCATCCGGCCCTCCGCCAGCTTGCCCGGCCAGCGCAGGGCGGCGAAGGTCTCCGGGGCGGGGCGGCAGGCAGTCTCCCGGCCCGCCCGGACGCATTGGGCAAAGTAGGGCCATAGCCCCGCCGAGCTGTCCATAAAGGTAAAGATATCCATATCCCGGTGGCTGCCGCTGTTGGCCCGGTCCACCAGCCCCGGCTTGGGGGTGGTGCAGACCTCGTGGAGCAGCGCCCGCACCGCCAGGGTGGCGGCGGTCTCGGCGTCCCACTGGGTGACAGCCTCCTCCAGCAGGCGGCAGGTCTCCCGCTGGAGTTCCGGGACGGGGTGGGCCCGGCTCCGGGCGCATTCCCTGGCGGGGCCGCCGCAGATCAGGCACCGCCGGGGCTCCGGCCGGTCCAGCTTCTCCCCCCCGGGGGAGAGGACATCCAGGTCCAGCAGCCGCCCCAGGGGGGTGCCGTCCTCGATCTGGCAGGTGATGGCCTTGAGGGACCGGGGGTCCATCTCCACCACGTACAGCCCCTCGCAGCCGGTGTCCTCGTCCACCTCCCGGGTGGCAACCACCGCCGCCTTCTCCCGGGCCAGCTGGCCCAGCAGCAGTTCCCGGCCCAGGCGAAAGCCCCGGCGGATGGAGGGGCTGTTCTTCACCGGCCCGGCGATGTTCATGGTAAAGGAGACCAGGGGCAGCCGGTACCGCTCCAGCAGTTCCCGCTGCCACCCCGCCCGGCGGTCCCGGGCCGCCAGCATCCGGGGAAGGTCGATGGGTCCAGACATTCGGGTCACCTCCTTGGGTATATCAGTCGCCCCTCCATCATACCCGAAAATCCACCGTTTGAAAAGCCCCCTCCCCCGCACGGGCAAAGAAAAACTCCCTCCGGCATCCCCCTTGACAACCCCGCCCCCCCGTATTATAATAACACCAATACCATACACCAAATGCGCTGACTGAGGAAAGTAACCACCATGGTCTGCCCACAGAGAGCCCCGGGAAGCTGGGAACGGGGCGGCGGAGCGGGGGGCGAAGTTCCCTCATGAGCAGCGGGGCTGAACCGTCTTTCCCCCTGTAGGCCCCGCCGGGATCCCCGCCGTTAGCTGGGGAGGGATATGTCAGTATCCTGTCAAAGTGGCGGCGCTTGCCGCAATTCGAGTGGTACCGTGGGCTGCACGCTCACCTCGACGCCCCCAAAGGGGGTCTCGGGGTGGGCTTTTTTGCATCCCTGCGGAGAAAGGAAGGTCAGAGATGAAGGAATTGATGCTGGGCAACCAGGCTGTTGCCCGGGGGCTTTGGCAGGCGGGCTGCCGGGTGGTCTCCAGCTACCCCGGCACCCCCAGCACCGAGATCACCGAGTACGCCAGCGGCTACCCGGAGGTCTACACCGAGTGGGCCCCCAACGAGAAGGTGGCCTACGAGGTGGCCATGGGGGCCGCCATCGGGGGAGCCAGGGCCCTTTGCGCCATGAAGCACGTGGGACTGAACGTGGCGGCGGACCCGCTGTTCACCACCGCCTACACCGGGGTGGGGGGCGGCATGGTGGCCGCCGTGGCCGACGACCCCGGCATGCACTCCTCCCAGAACGAGCAGGACAGCCGCCGCTACGCCGTGGCCGCCAAACTCCCCATGCTGGAGCCCGCCGACAGCCAGGAGTGCGCCAGCTACACCGCCGAGGCGTTCCGTCTCTCGGAGGAATACGACACCCCGGTGCTGCTGCGGCTCTCCACCCGGGTAAGCCATTCCCAGAGCCTGGTGGAACTGGAGGAGCGCCAGGAGCCCCCGCTGAGGGACTACCAAAAGGACCCCGGCAAATACGTCATGATGCCCGCCAACGCCAAAAAGCGCCGGGTGACGGTGGAGGAGCGGATGGCCGCCCTGGCCCGCCTGGCGGAGGTCACCACCCTCAACCGGGTGGAGGAGGGCAGCGACCGGCGGGTCGGGGTCATCACCGCCGGCATCTGCTACCAGTATGTCCGGGAGGCGATGCCGGATGCCCCGGTGCTCAAGCTGGGGCTGCTGAATCCCCTGCCGGTGGAACTGATCCGGCGCTTCGCCGCCACGGTGGATGAGGTGGTGGTGGCGGAGGAACTGGACCCGGTGATCCAAAGCCACTGCGCCGCCATCGGGGTGAAGGTCCGGGGCAAGGAACTGTTCGGCGCCATCGGGGAACTGAGCCAGAACCTGATCCGCCAAAAGCTGCTGGGCCAGGGACCGGCCCCCGGCTGCGCCTACCCCGGGGAACTGCCGGTGCGTCCCCCCGCCCTCTGCCCCGGCTGCCCCCACCGGGGACTGTTCTACACCCTACATAAAATGGGGCTTACCGTGTTTGGGGACATCGGCTGCTACACCCTGGGGGCGCTGCCCCCCCTGGCGGCCATGGACACCACCCTCTGCATGGGGGCGTCGGTCTCCGGCCTCCACGGCTTCCTCAAGGCCCGGGGGGCCGAGGCCGCCAAAAAGGCGGTGGCGGTCATCGGGGACAGCACCTTTGTCCACAGCGGCATCACCGGGCTCATCAACACGGTGTACAACCGGGGGCTATCCACCGTCGTCATCCTGGACAACTCCATCACCGGCATGACCGGCCACCAGGAGAACCCCTCCACCGGCCGGGATATCCGCCACCAGCCCGCCCCCCGGCTTTCCCTGGAGGAGACCTGCCGGGCCGCCGGGGTGGAAAAGGTGCTGGTGGCCGACCCCGGGGACTTAAAGGCCATCTCCGCCGCCGTCCAGGAGGCGCTGGACCACCAGGGCCCGGCGGTGGTCATCGCCCGCCGCCCCTGCATCCTCCTCAAGGGGGTGGAGCGACGCCCCGCCCTTTGGGTGGAGGAGGAACGGTGTGTCGGCTGCCGGGCCTGTATGACCATCGGCTGTCCCGCCATCAGCTTCCGGGACAAAAAGGCCCGCATCGACCAGACCCTTTGCGTGGGCTGCGGTCTCTGCGCCGGGCTGTGCGGCAAAACTGCCATCAAGGAGGGTGAAACGTCATGACCAAAAGCATGATCATAGCCGGGGTGGGGGGCCAGGGGACCCTGCTGGCCAGCAAGCTGCTGGGGAACCTGTTCCTCAGCCAGGGGTATGATGTGAAGGTGTCCGAGGTCCACGGCATGTCCCAGCGGGGCGGCTCGGTGGTCACCTACGTGCGGTGGGGGGACCGGGTGGCCTCCCCGGTCATCGAGAAGGGGGAGGCGGATATCCTGGTGGCCTTTGAACTGCTGGAGGCCGCCCGCTGGGCCGCCTGTCTCAAAAAAGGCGGCACCCTTATCGCCAACACCCAGCAGATCCTTCCCATGCCGGTGATCACCGGGGCGGCCACCTACCCGGCGGAACTGGCGGACAACCTGGGCCAGGTCTGCCCCGGGGCCATCCTCATCGACGCCCTGACCCCGGCGGAACAGGCGGGGAGCCCCCGGGCGGTGAACGTGGTGCTGATGGGGGTCCTCTCCCGGGTGCTGGACCTGCCGGAGGATGCCTGGCAGCAGGCGCTGGCAAGGAGCATCAAGCCCGGGCTGCTGGCCATGAACCAGGCCGCCTTTGAAAAGGGCCGCCGTCTTTGAGACCAAAAGAAATAAAGGAGCGTGACTTGCTATGAGTGAACGTGTATGGAACCCCATCGAGACCGCGCCGGTGGAGGAGATCAAGGCCCTGCAGCTGGCCCGGCTCATCCACAACGTCTACCATGTCTACAACAACGTCCCCTACTACCGCCAGCGGATGGACGAGGCGGGGGTGAAGCCCCAGGATATCCAATGCCTGGCCGACCTGGCCAAACTCCCCTTCACCTATAAACAGGACCTGCGGGACACCTACCCCTACGGCCTCTTCGCCACCCCCATGACCGAGGTGGTGGAACTCCACGCCTCCTCCGGCACCACCGGCAAGCAGATCGTGGCGGGGTACACCCAGCACGACATCGACATCTGGGGGGACTGCGCCGCCCGGGCCATCGTGGCCGCCGGCGGCTCCCCCAAAAGCAAGGTCCATGTCTCCTACGGCTACGGGCTGTTCACCGGGGGGATGGGGCTGCACTACGGGGCCCAGACCCTGGGGGCGGTGGCCATCCCCGTCTCCTCCGGCAACACCAAGCGCCAGGTCCAGATCCTCCAGGATTTTGAGAGCGATATCCTCTGCTGCACCCCCTCCTACGCCACCTACATCGGGGAGACGCTGCGGGATATGGGGGTGAAGCCGGAGGAGATCAAACTCAGCGCCGGCATCCTGGGGGCGGAACCCTGGACCGAGGACAGCCGCCGGAACATCGAGGCCCTTCTGGGCATCAAAGCCTACGACATCTACGGCCTTACCGAGATCATCGGCCCCGGTGTGGCCTACGAGTGCAGCCAGCAGACCGGCATGCACATCTGCGAAGATCACTTCCTGCCGGAGATCATCGACCCCGACACCGGGGAGGTGCTGCCGGAGGGGACCCCCGGGGAACTGGTGTTCACCTGCATCACCAAGGAGGCCTTCCCCCTGCTGCGGTACCGCACCCGGGACATCGCCACCCTCACCCGGGAGAAGTGCGGCTGCGGCCGTACCCTGATCAAGATGACCAAGCCCAGGGGCCGCACCGACGACATGCTCATCATCCGCGGCGTCAACGTCTTCCCCTCCCAGATCGAGACGGTGCTGTTCCAGACCAGCCAGACCTCCCCCCACTACCTCATCACCGTGGACCGTGTCAACAACACCGACACCCTGGAGGTGCAGGTGGAGATGACCGACGACTTCCAGTTTGACGCCGTCCGCCTGGTGGAGCAGAAGCAGCACGAGATCGAAGCCGCCCTCCAGTCCACCCTGGGCATCAGCCCCAAGGTGCGGCTGGTGAGCCCCAAGACCATCCAGCGCAGCGAGGGAAAATCCAAGCGGGTGATAGACAAGCGCCGCCTTTACGAGTAAAATATTGGGTAGAGAAGCGGACACGGCGGAGCGAGACCGCCGGTATGTAAAGGAGGTATCATCATGACTGTCAACCAGCTATCGGTGTTCGTAGAGAATAAGCAGGGGCGCCTTTCCGAGATCACCGCCATCCTCCAGGGGGCGAAGGTGGACATCCGGGCCCTTTCCATCGCCGACACCACCCACTTCGGCATCCTGCGGCTCATCGTGGATAAGCCCCAGGCGGCGGAGGCCGCCCTCAAGGAGGCGGGTCTCACCGTCAGCCTGACCCCGGTGATCGCCGTGGGCATCGCCGACCGCCCCGGCGGCCTGGCGGAGGCCATGGCCACCCTCCGGGACGGCGGGGTGAGCGTGGAGTATATGTACGCCTTCATCAGCCGCCAGAAGGACACCGCCTACGTGATCCTGCGGGTGGATGACACCGCCAAGGCGGTGAAACTCATCGAAAAGGGCGGCTTCCCCATCCTGCGGGAGGAAGAGATCGCGGGGTAAGGGAGCGCCGAAAAGCGCCCCGTCCCTCACCAGAGGGACGGGGCGCTCCAGTTGTCGAAAAAGTCTTTTCGACAACTGGAGCCCGCCGCTACGGCGGGATTTATCCGCTCCCTTCGGATCCCTCCCTGCGGTCGGGAACGTGGC
>CAJUFR010000048.1 GCA_910585525.1 uncultured Angelakisella sp. | reverse complement strand
CTATAAGTTTTTCGCCCTTCTTTTGATAACGATTTGATAACACTTCCAGGAGGATGGAACATTCTTCCCGTGCAGCTGATCAACGTTTTTCTGACAACAAGTCCATATTAGGAAAACCCTTACCGACGACCATATCGGTAAGGGCTTTCCGCTTTTAAGGGGGGCCAACACCCACCGTCCCCCACCCCTAAAACAACAAACTGCTATTCTGCAAAAACGCTTCCCGGACGTTGTTCAGATACTCCTTCATCGCCTGCTCCGCCGCTGCGGCGTCTCTGTCCCGGATGGCCTGGGCGATGGTGGTGTGCTCGGCGAAGGAACGCTCCGGCCGGAAAGGGATGAGAATGGTCTTGGTGTTGTACTTGCGCATCTGGCTTTTGAGGGTCCAGGTCACCTCCACCGCCGTGTGGTTGGGACAGGTATCGAATATCCTTTTGTGAAACTCCTGGTTCAGTTGGGAATATTCTGCCAGTTCCCCCGGTCCTTGCACTCCCCCATCCGTTTCAGGATGGAGAACAGCCCCGCCAGCCAGTCCTTTGGGTTCACCGGCGGGGTGGTGGTCAGCCTGGTCACCGCCGCCCTGGGCTGTGTTCTGATGGCGCTGTCCCTCTTTGGCTGGTGCTTCCGGGACCTCTCCCGGCTGGAGCGGGCCATCCTGCTGCCCTGCGCGGTGCTGCTGATGCTCAACGAGCCCTTTGTCCTGAATGTTGCCGGACTGGCCGTCGCCCTGGTGGTGCTGGCCAACGCCAAACGCACCGCTATCAAGTCTGCCTGACAGGAGGTATCACATATGCTGCATCCCTGCGCTCCCCTTCTCCCGGAGGAGGTCATCCTCCGGGTCAAAAAACTCAGCGTCCCCCTGCTGCTGGACGGCGTAAAGGCCGCTGGGTTGGATATCCCTGGCGGCGGCTGTATGGACGCCGGCATCCTGCCGGTAGACCGGGGCATGACGGTGGCCGGCACCGCCCTGACGGTGGAGACCCGGGAGGGGGACAACCTTCCCATCCACCTGGCCAGCTACGCCTTCCAGGCGGATGGCTATATCATGGTCATCGACGGCAAGGGCTATGACGGCTGCGCCTACTTCGGCGACCTTATCATGGGGGCCTGCCAGGCCGCCGGTTTTTCCGGGATGGTGGTGGACGGCTACACCCGGGACCGGGACGGGAACATCCGGCTGGACTTCCCGGTGTACAGCCGGGGCTTCATGCCCCGGGGGCCTGTCAAAAAGGAAGAGGGGGATATCAACCGTCCCATCCTCTGCGGCGGGGTTCGGGTGGAGCCCGGCGACCTGGTTGCGGGAGACTCCGACGGGGTCTGCGTCATCCCCCGGCGGCACATCCAGACCGTCCTTGACGAAGCGGAAAAGAAGCTGGCCTACGAGGAGAAGCGCCAGCAGACCATCGCCGCCTACCGCAGGGCCAGGGCGGAGGGGTCGCCCCTCCCCCAGTTGGCCCCCCGGTGGGTGCTGGAAATGATGAGATAGCCCCCTGTACACCCCGCCCCCCAGGTGGTAAAATAAAAGCATCATCCCCCACCCAGGAGGTGCCGCTTCCATGCAGACCGTCACCCGGGGCTTTGACCCCAAGGACCGGGTCCAGTTCGGGCCCAAGGCCATCCCTGCCCTTGCCGCCGCCGCCCGGGAACTCGCTTTCCTGCTGGACCGGGGGTACGACGTCAAGCACGCCTCCACCTTTGTGGGGGACCACCACCTGCTGTCCCAGCGGCAGCGGATGGCGTTGGCCCGTACCGTCTCCCCTGCCCCCTCCCTGGAGGACCGGCGGCGCAAGCGGCTGGAACGGCCGCCGGCGGCGCTGGCGCTGGACGGCTTCAACACCATCATCACCCTGGAGGTGGCTCTCTCCGGCTCGCTGCTGCTACGGGGGATGGACGGCACCCTCCGGGACCTGGCGGGGCTGCGGGGCAGCTACCGTGTTGTGGACAAGACCCACCGGGCGGTGGAACTGCTGCTGGCACGGATGGCGGCGCTGGGGGTGGAGCGGGCGGTTTTTTACCTGGACCAGCAGGTCTCCAACTCCGGGCGGCTGCGGGAACTGCTGCTGCAGATGGCGGCCGGCGGCCCGGTCCGGGTGGAGGTGACGCTGGACCCCCGGGTGGACGGCGTCCTCTCCTGGATGGAGGGGGTGGTCACCGCCGACGCCATCATCCTGGACAGATGCAGCAGCTGGTACGACCTGAACAGCGGCATCGTCCGGGATATGATACCCGACGCCTGGGTGCTGGACCTCTTTGGCTGAACCACCGGAAGCGCCCTTTCCGCCTGCCAGCGGAGAGGGCGCTTTTTTGTTCCCTGTCACAAGAAAATCGTCAGGATGCTCAACGTCGCTTGCACCTGATTGTGCATCCTTGCCAAAAATCTAACGATCCGTGAAGGGAAAATCTGATGGCGATCACCCCTCTTGGGGGTTGAAAATCCGGCGGGATGGGATTATAATTTAATTGTTAAGTTATTAACATATCAAGTTCGTGGTCCCCTTCCCCGCCGGGCGGGGACCGCGGCAGCGGTCACGAAAAGGAGGAACTGACACTATGTCTGCAAAGAAAGAAGCTACCGCCGCCCCCCAGGTCAATGTCCAGGAGATGATCGACGGCCTTGCCGCCCGGGCAAAGACCGCCCTGGAGGAGTACATGGCCCTGACCCAGGAGCAGGTGGACGAGATCGCCCACGCCATGGCCCTGGCCGGGCTGGATAACCACACCCGCCTGGCCAAGCTGGCGGTGGAGGAGACCGGCCGGGGCGTCTACGAGGATAAGATCATCAAGAACCTCTTCGCCACCGAGTACATCTGGCACGACATCAAGAGCCAGAAAACGGTGGGCATCATCGAGGACGACGAACTGGCAGGCATCGTGCAGATCGCCGAGCCGGTGGGCATCGTGGCCGGCGTTACCCCGGTGACCAACCCCACCTCCACCACCATGTTCAAGGCGATGATCGCCGCCAAGGCCCGCTGCCCCATCATCTTCGGCTTCCACCCCAGCGCCCAGAACTGCTCCGCCGAGGCCGCCCGCATCGTCCGGGACGCCGCCGTGGCCGCCGGGGCCCCCAAGGACTGCGTCCAGTGGATCGAGGTCCCCTCCATGGAGGCCACCAACTCCCTGATGAACCACCCCGACGTGGCCCTGGTGCTGGCCACCGGCGGCGCCGGGATGGTCCGGGCCGCCTACTCCACCGGCAAGCCGGCCCTGGGGGTGGGCCCCGGCAACGTCCCCTGCTACATCCACGCCTCCGCCAACCTCCAGCAGGCCTGCAACGACCTCATCCTCTCCAAGACCTTTGACAACGGCATGATCTGCGCCTCGGAGCAGGCGGTGATCGTGGACCAGCAGCTGGCCCCCCGGTTCGAGGCCATCATGAAGGAGAACGGCTGCTACTTCGTCACCGGCGAGGAGGAGAAGAAACTCATCGACTACGCCTTCCCGGAGGCCAAGGGCCGCTCCCTCAACGCCGACGTGGTGGGCAAGACCGCCTGCTGGATCGCCGAAAAAGCCGGTTTTACTGTCCCGGAGGGCACCAAGATCCTCATCGGCAGGATCCCCGACGTGGGCCCCGACTACCCTCTCTCCAAGGAGAAACTCTCCCCCATCCTGGCCTACATCGTGGTGAAGGACAAGGAGCAGGGCTTCCAGATGGCCGCCAAGATGCTCCAGAACGGCGGCCTGGGCCACTCCGCCGCCATCCACGCCACCGACCCGGAGGTCATCACCCAGTACGGCCAGCGGATGGAGGTGGGCCGCATCATCGTCAACTCCCCCTCCTCCCAGGGTGGCATCGGCGACATCTACAACGAGAACACCCCCTCCCTCACCCTGGGCTGCGGCTCCTTCGGCAAAAACTCCACCACCTCCAACGTCTCGGCCCAGAACCTGGTGAACATCAAGCGCATCGCCAAAAGGAGGGTCAACATGCAGTGGTTCAAGATCCCGCCCAAGATCTACTTTGAATACAACGCCATCCAGTATCTGGAGAAGATGCCCAACATCAGCCGGGCCTTTATCGTCACCGACGAGACGATGGTGAAGCTGGGCAACATCGACAAGGTGCTGTGGTACCTGAGAAAGCGCCCCGTCTACTGCCACGCCGAGATCTTCGCCGAGGTGGAGCCCGACCCCTCGGTGGACACCATCATGCGGGGTGTGGAGGCGATGAACCACTTCCAGCCCGACGTCATCATCGCCCTGGGGGGCGGCTCCGCCATGGACGCCGCCAAGGGGATGTGGATGTTCTACGAGCACCCGGATATCTCCTTTACCGGCATGAAGCAGAAGTTCTTTGATATCCGCAAGCGGGCCTACCACTTCCCGGAACTGGGCAAAAAGGCCAAGCTGGTCTGCATCCCCACCACCTCCGGCACCGGTTCGGAGGTCACCTCCTTCGCCGTCATCACCGACAAGAAGAACAACATCAAGTACCCCCTGGCCGACTACGAACTCACCCCCGACGTGGCCATCGTGGACCCCCAGTTCGTCATGTCGGTGCCCAAGTCGGTGACCGCCGACACCGGCATGGACGTGCTGACCCACGCCATCGAGGCCTATGTCTCGGTGCTGGCCTCCGACTACACCGACGGCCTGGCCCTCCACGCCATCCGCATGGTGTTCAAGTACCTGAAGCGGGCCTACGACAACGGCGCCGACAAGGAGGCCCGGGAGCGGATGCACAACGCCTCCTGCATCGCCGGCATGGCCTTCACCAACGCCTTTTTGGGCATCAACCACTCCCTGGCCCACAAGCTGGGCTCCGCCTACCACATCCCCCACGGCCGGGCCAACGCCATCCTGCTGCCCTACGTCATCGCCTACAACGCCCAGCGGCCCACCAAGTTCGCCACCTGGCCCAAGTACGAGCACTTCATCGCCGACAAGCGGTACGCCGAGATCGCCGAGGCCCTGGGCCTGCCCTGCTCCACCACCCAGGAGGGGGTGCAGAGTCTCATCAAGGCCATCACCGACCTCCAGGATTCCATGAACGTCCCCCGCTCCATCCAGAGCCAGGGCGTGGATGAAAAGACCTTCCTGGCCAACCTGGATGAGGTGGCCGACGAGGCCCACGCCGACCAGTGCACCCCCGCCAATCCCCGGTATCCTTTGATCAGCGAGTTGAAGGAGATCCTGCTCCAGGCTTATTACGGGCCGGAGGGGAAGAAGTAAGGGACGGCTGCGTTTAGTCAAGATGAGAAGAGGCCCCCTCTCTGCGGAGAGGGGGCCTTCAGTCTGTCGAAAAACTCTCCCCAGAAGCAGGGCCTGTGGGTCAGGAGGGGGAAAAAGTGTGAAAAGGGGGGGGGGAAACCCCCTCTTTTCGCGTCGAGCGACCGAAGGGAGCGGATAAACCCCGCCGTAGCGGCGGGTCTCGGCTTGTCGAAAAAGACTTTTCGACAAGCTGAGGCCCCCTCTCCGTGGAGAGGGGGCCTTTGGCTATTATCTTTTCACCCCTCGCAGGGCACCATCGCCCCCCGCCAGACCACCAGCGCCAGGCCCGCCATGGAAACGGCGTCCAGCGCCAGGCAGGCGCCCAGCACCAGGCCGGGCTCCTCCAGCAGGTTGTGGGCCAGCAGGGTGGCCGCCATCAGCAGCCACCCGGTGGCGAGGGCTCGCTCCGGCAGCGACCGGAGCAGCCACCGCCGGGCGGGGGGAAGTCCCCTTCCCAGCTGCTCCCGGTGGGGGAGCACCGCCAGGCCGAAGCCCAGCAGCAGCCCGGGGAACAGGTAGTAGACCACCGGCCAAAGCCGGGCCATGAGAAAAAGCATCCTATTCCCTCCTTATTCCAGGTTCAGCTGGGTCTGCAGCAGGTACCGGACCAGCAGGTAGGTGGCAACGGTGACGATGATGCCGATACCAAAGGACATTATCACGATGCCGTTGAACATTTCCCCGAAGGCTTCACAGAACCGCAGGATTTCTTCGGTGGAGTAGAAGGGGGCCTCCACGGCAAAGGTCAGGTCATCCAGGGGGCGGGCGATGACCGGCATCAGGGTGGCGGAGATGATGGTGCTGATGATGCCCTCCACCATGGAGAGGGCCAGGTACCCTCCCAGGGAGGCCATCACCTTGTGATTTTTGACGGTGTGGCCGATGGCCATGGAGGAGTAGAGGAGGAACAGCTTCTGGAAGCCCCCCAGCACCATGAGTATCACCATCACCGCCCAGGTGAGGGGCGGGAAGCAGGCAAGGAACAGCTGTTTGATCTCCAGCCCCATTGGGTCACGGATGTAGTCCATCAGTTCCTGCATCACCTGGGTGACGGCCGGGTTCCAGCAGAGCAGCACCACCGAGAGCAGCACCACCAGGGTGGTGGCGACGCTCCAGACCAGGGCAGTGATGGCCTTGCTCCACAGCAGGGCGTCGGTGGAGACCGGCAGGGTGAACATCAGGTAGCCCTCGTCCCCCATGAGGTTCTTCCAGAACCGTTGCAGGGTGATGATGAAGTGGACTACAAAGGCCCCCATCACCACCATGATATAGCCCACCAGGATCAGGGTCACCACGGCGGCGATGACCTCCCCCCAGAAGCCGGTGGCGTCGGGGCTGACGCTGTAGCTGGTCCAGAGTATCGACCCCTTGTTGCTGCCGCTGGTGACGCTCCAGGGCACCCCGAAGATGGAAAACCGCCCCAGCAGCCCGAACACCAGCACCACCAGGTAAAGGGGCAGGTAGAGCCTGACCGTGGCCCGGAACTCGTACTTGAGGAGTTTGCCCAGCATCCCGCCGTTCTTTGCGGGGGCGGGGGCCGCTTCTATCGGTAATGTATTCGTCAGCATCTGTATACCTCCCGGAACAGTTCGTCCACCGATTTCCCTTGATTTTCCCGGATGTCGTCTACCGCCGCCGTCATCCCCACCTTGCCGTAGGCCAGGAAGATGACGTCGTCCAGCACCCGCTCCACGTCACTGATGAGGTGGGTGGAGATGAGGACGGTGGCGTTCTCGCTGTAATTGCCGATGATGGTGCCCAGGATAAAGTCCCGGGCCGCCGGGTCCACCCCGCCGATGGGCTCATCCAGCAGGTACAGGTCGGCCTGGCGGCTCATCACCAGGATCAGCTGCACCTTCTCCTTGGTGCCCTTGGACATGGTGCGCAGCCGGTCGTTGGGGTCGATGTTCAGCCGGGAGAGCATCTCCCCCGCCTTGGCGGTGTCAAAGTCGCTGTAAAAATCCCGGAACATGGCGATGATATCCGCCACCTTCATCCAGCTGCTGAGGTAGGTGCGCTCCGGCAGGTAGGACACCGCCGCCTTGGAGGCGATGCCCGGCCGCTGGCCGTTGATGAGCAGTTCCCCCGCCGAGGGGGTCAGCAGCCCCGCCGCCGTCTTGATGAGGGTGGTCTTGCCGCTGCCGTTGGGGCCCAAAAGCCCCACGATCCGGCCCCGGCCCACCGCCAGGTCCACCTCGTCCAGCGCCCGGACGGCGCCAAATATCTTGGAAAGCTGCCGGCACTCCAGCACCGGCGTGTCTATTCTCTTTTCCATCCTCTACTCCTCCTCTCCCTTGCCGCGGACCTGGCTCTCCACGATGGCCAGCGTTTCCTCCCCGGTAAAGCCCAGGCCGTCCATCCGCTCCAGAAAGCCGTCGGTCTCCTCCCGGGCCAGCCGCTGCTTCAGCTGCTGTATCAGCTGCTGGTCCTGGGTGATGAACCGGCCGCTGGTGCGCTGGCTGTAGACCAGGCCGCCCCGTTCCAGTTCGGTCAGGGCCTTCTGCATGGTGTTGGGGTTGACGGCGGCCTCCGCCGCCAGGTCCCGGACACTGGGCAGCCGCTCCCCCGCCGGGTACTCCCCCGAGACGATCCGCAGCTGGATCTGCTCGGTAAGCTGTAGCCAGATGGGGCGGTCCCCCTGCAGTTCCCATTCCATCCACACCGCTCCTTTCGTATTACTGTACTAAGTGTCTAATACAATAATACACACTTTTCCCCCGGTTGTCAACCCCTTTGTCAGAATTTTTTACCCTTGCATTCCCGGCAGGGGGGTCTTATAATTTGATAAGGAGTTGAAAGGGGTGACCGGACCGTTGGAACAGACAGAGAAAAAAGCCCGGTGGGTGGAACTGACCCTGACCATGCTGAAGATCGGACTGTTCACCTTCGGGGGCGGCTGGAGCATCGTGGCCCAGATGCAGAAGGAGTTCGTGGAAAAGCGGGGCTGGCTCACCGCCGAGGAGCTGCTGGACATCGTGGCCATGGGCCGCAGCTTCCCCGGCATCATGGTGGTGAACACCTCGGTGATGCTGGGGTACACCCTGGGGGGGCTGCGGTGCGCCCTCCTTTGCGGCTTTGGGATGGCCTTCCCCGCCTTTGTGGTGATGTGCCTGGTCACCGGCTGTTACACCGCCGTGCGGGACAACGTCTGGGTTGCCCGGGCCATGGTGGGGGTGCGGGCGGCGGTGGTGCCCATCATCCTTTCCGCCTGCCTGGGGATGCGGAAAAACGCCATCAAGGACCATCTGGGGCTGGTCATCGCCGTGGCCGCCTTCCTGCTGATGCTGTGGGGCGTCAGCAACGTCTACATCATCCTGCTGGGGGGCTGCGTGGGACTGGCGGTCCACATCCTGCGGATGCGGCGGCTGGCGGGAGAGGAAGGAGGCGGTGAGGGATGAGCACCATATTGGAACTGTACCTGGTGTTCCTCAAGATCGGCTTTTGCAGCTTCGGGGGGCTTTCCATGATCCCGGTGATCAACCAGGAGATGGTGAACCACGGCTGGATGACCCTGGAGGAGGTGGCGGACATCATCGCCATCGCCGAGATGACCCCGGGGCCCCTGGGGGTCAACGCCGCCACCTTTGCCGGGATGCGGGCGGCGGGGCTGCTGGGGGCGGTGGCGGCCAACTTCGGGGTGCTGACCCTGGCCTTCACCCTCTGCCTGGCGGCGGCGGCCTTCCTGGCCCGGCTCAAGGGCAACCCCTACCTGGAGGGGTTCACCTACGGCATCCGCCCCGTCTGCGTGGGGGTGATGCTGGCCACCTGCATCACCATGGCCCCCAACTACCAGGTTGCCGGGGCGGTCTCCCCTGCCGCCGTGGCCATCGGGGGCGTCGGGCTGGTGCTGCTGGTGAAGTTCAAGTGGTCGGTGCCCAAGGTCATCGGGGCGGCGGCGGTGCTGGGGCTGCTGCTGGCAAGATAAGGTCCCGACAGGAAACAGGAGCAAAACCGAGGAAACCGGAAGGAAATTAAAAATCCTTCGAGTTTCCCCGGTTTTTTGCGGAAAAGTATTGACAAAATCACGAAATATGATAATATTTGCATTGGTCGACCTTGCACGAACTCTGTTTACGGCTTGGCACCCAAAAATCCCGCCGGCTACGGGGATGGTCTCCCGCTTCTGCCCGGCGAAATTTCTGTGGTACGATCTGTGATCCCGGAGGACGGTGACAGGTGGGCTTTTTTTGCATCTGTGCAAAGTATGTTCCATGCGGTAAGGCAAGACCCCGGTCTGGAAGGTGGAGGGGGCTCCCTCCATCCAGCCCTTTGCGGGGATGGGGCCAAAGCCGAGCCGCGTGCGGGAGGAGAAAAAACTCCCGCATCCACGGCGCCGGGGGATCTCCCGGCGTACGATCCGCAAAGGGGGATGCATTCATCTATGGAAAACAGCAGCAACGCCATCATCAGCCTCCGGGGCATCCGGGTGGACTACGACGGGGAGCCGGTGCTCCACGGTCTGGACCTGGATATCATGGACAAGGAGTTCATCACCTTCCTTGGCCCCTCCGGCTGCGGCAAGACCACCACTCTGCGCATCATCGGCGGCTTTATCGAGCCGCTGGCGGGGGACATTTTCTTTGAGGGCAAGCGCATCAACGGCCTGCCGCCCTACAAACGGCAGGTGAACACCGTGTTCCAGCGGTACGCCCTCTTCCCCCACCTCAACGTCTACCAGAACATCGAGTTCGGCCTCAAGATCAGCAAGCTGCCGGAAAAGGAACGAAGGCAGCGGGTGGAGGAGGCGCTGGAACTGGTGAACCTGCGGGGCTACGGCCAGCGGAACATCAACCAGATGTCCGGCGGCCAGCAGCAGCGGGTGGCCATCGCCCGGGCCATCGTCAACCAGCCCAAGGTGCTGCTGCTGGACGAGCCGCTGGGGGCCCTGGACCTGAAACTCCGCAAGGATATGCAGGTGGAACTCAAGCGCATCCAGCAGAGCCTGGAGATCACCTTTATCTATGTCACCCACGACCAGGAGGAGGCACTGACCATGTCCGACCGGGTGGTGGTGATGAAGGACGGGGAGATCCTCCAGACCGGCACCCCCCAGGATATCTACAACGAGCCCCAGAACGCCTTTGTGGCGGATTTCATCGGGGAAAGCAATATTATCGACGGCTTTATGCACAAGGACTTTTTGGTGGAGTTCGCCAACGACCTGTTCCCCTGCGTGGACAAGGGCTTCGCCCCCATGGAGCGGGTGCAGGTGGTGGTCCGGCCGGAGGACATCATCATCCTCCCTGCCGAGAAGGGGAAGATATCCGGCGTGGTGGAATCGGTGATCTTCAAGGGGGTCCATTACGAGATGATGGTGGAGGCGCTGGGCTACCACTGGATGATCCACTCCACCATCAGCGTGGAGCCGGGCACCGTCATCGGCATGGACGTGGCCCCGGAGAACATCCACATCATGAAGCGGACCGAGGAGGAGTGAGCCATGAAATTCAAGCATGCCGCTCTCCCCTACATGATCTGGTCCGCCATCTTCGTGCTCATCCCCCTGGGGCTGGTGGCGGTGTTCGCCTTCACCACCAGCGACGGGGCCTTTACCATCGATAACATCGCCCGGGTCTCCAGCTACACCCCGGTGTTCATGCGCTCGGTGTGGCTGGCGGTGGTGGCCACCGCCATCTGCCTGGTGACAGGGTACCCCCTGGCCTACCTGATGAGCCGGATGAACGGGGTGCGCCAGCGCACCATGGTGATGCTCATCATGCTGCCCATGTGGATCAACTTCCTGCTGCGCACCTACGCCTGGATGACCCTGCTGGAGAACAACGGCGTCATCAACTCGGTGCTGCGGTTTTTCGGCCTGGGGGCGGTACGGATGATCAACACCCAGGGGGCGGTGGTGCTGGGGATGGTCTACAACTACCTCCCCTTTATGATCCTGCCCCTCTACTCCATCATGACCAAGATCGACAGCCGTGTCATCGAGGCCGCCCAGGACCTGGGGGCCGGGCCCTTCCACGTCTTTTCCCGGGTCATCCTCCCCCTCAGCGTCCCCGGCATCTCCACCGGGGTCACCATGGTGTTCGTCCCCGCCATCTCCACCTTCATCATCTCCCGGATGCTGGGGGGCGGCTCCAACATGCTCATCGGCGACCTCATCGACGCCCAGTTTTTGGGCAACGCCTACAACCCCAACCTGGGGGCGGCCATCTCCATGGTGCTGATGGTGTTCATCCTGCTGGTGATGAGCATCTTCAACCAGTTTGACGATTCCGAGGAACGGGAGGGGATGCTGATATGATGAAACACCTGCAACGCTCCTACATCGGCCTGGTGATGGCCTTTCTCTACCTGCCCATCGCCGTGCTGATCCTTTACAGCTTCAACGCCAGCAAGTCCCGTTCGGTGTGGGCCGGCTTTTCCCTGCGGTGGTACCGGGACCTTTTCTCCAACCAGCTGATCCTCACCTCCCTGTACAATACCATCGTGGTGGCCCTCTGCGCCTCGGTGATCGCGGTGATACTGGGCACCGCCGCCGCCATGGGCATCTACTCCATCCGCAACCGCTGGTTCAAGTCCGCCATCATGAACGTCACCTACATGCCTATCCTCAACCCGGAGATCGTCATGGGCGTGTCGCTGCTGCTGCTGTTCGTGTCGGTGAACCAGGCGGGCAGGGGCATCACCGCCGCCACCGGCATCCAGCTGCCGGAACTGAACCTGGGCTATCTGACCCTGGTCATCGCCCACGTCACCTTCTGCACCCCCTACGTCATCCTCAACGTGCTGCCCAAGCTGCGCCAGATGGATAAATACGTCTACGAGGCCGCCCTGGACCTGGGGTGCAGCCCGGGGATGGCCTTCTTCCGGGTCATCATCCCGGAGATCATGCCCGGCATGGCCACCGGCTTCCTCATGGCCCTTACCTACTCCATCGACGACTTTATCATCAGCTACTTTGTCAGCTCCGCCACCTCCCAGACGCTGCCGGTGACCATCGGCGCCATGGTGCGCAAGCGCATCAGCCCGGAGATCAACGCCCTGTCCGCCATCATCTTCGTGGTGGTGCTGGCGGCGCTGCTGGTCATCAACCTTTCCGCCGCCAAGAAGGAACGGCTGATGCAGAAAAAGCAAGGAGGTGGCGAGGCATGACCAGACGGCGTCTTTCCCTGGCCCTTCTCCTGCTGCTCCTTATCCCGGCGCTGCTGGCGGTCCCCGCCCACGGGGCGGAGATGGACTACTCCGCCATGGACCAGGACTACTACGGCCGGTACAGGGGCCAGGGGCGGTCCCTCAACGTCTACAACTGGGGGGAGTACATCTCCGACGGCAGCGACGGCAGCCTGGACGTGAACAAAGCCTTTGAGGAACTCACCGGCATCAAGGTGGTCTACTCCACCTTCGACACCAACGAATCCCTCTACGCCAAACTCAAGACCGGCGGCAGCAGCTACGATATCATCATCCCCTCCGACTACATGATCGCCCGGATGATCCAGGAGGAGATGCTGCTGCCCCTGGACCTTGGCAACATCCCCAACTTTGAGGAGGCCATCAGCGACCGGTACAAGGACCCCAGCTTCGACCCGGGCAACCGGTATTCGGTGCCCTACACCTGGGGGACGGTGGGCCTCATCTACAACACCACCATGGTGGACGAAAGCGACCTGATCGACAGCTGGAGCTATCTGTGGGACCCGGTCTACGCCGGCAACATGCTGATGTTCTCCAACTCCAAGGACGCCTTCGGCATCGCCTTCAAGATGCTGGGCTACCCCATCAACGCCGAGAGCACCGAGCAGTTGGACCGGGCCACCCAGCTGCTGAAGGAGCAGAAGCCCCTTCTCCAGGCCTACGTCATGGACGAGATCTTTGACAAAATGACCGGCGGGGAGGCGGCGCTGGCCCCCTACTACGCCGGGGACGCCATCACCATGATGGAGGACAACCCGGACCTCCGCTTTGTCATCCCCAAGGAGGGCTCCAACATCTTCACCGACGCCATGTGCATCCCCCGGGAGGCCAAAAACAAGGAACTGGCGGAGATGTACATCAACTTCATGCTGGAGCCGGAGGTGGGGCTGGCCAACATCGATTACATCGGCTACTCCACCCCCAATGACTGGGTGTTCCAGCTGCTGGACGACGAGGTGAAGAACGACCCGGTGCGCTACCCCGACCAGGAACTGCTGGACAGCTGCGAATACTTTGTCAACCTGCCCCCCGACCTGGCGGCCTACATGGACGAAAAGTGGACCGAACTGCTCTCCGCCGACGAGCGGTACAGCCAGATGCTGATGCCCCTGGTGATGCTGGGGTGCGTTATCGCCACTGTTTGCCTGAACATCACACGTTCCCTGCGGAAGAACCGGGGGACGGTATAAGAGGAAGAGGTTAAAAGGCCAAGAGAGCCACCTGCCATGCGGGTGGCTCTTTCTCCATACAAAAAGCCCCCCTCGGTGAGGGGGGCGGGGCCTGACAGCGGCGGCGCGCCGCTTACTGGCCCATGGCTTCTCGGGACTGCTGGACCATCATGTCCTTGATCTTCATGAGACGGGCAAGGTTGCCGCGCTCGTTTTCGTCCAGCTTCATGGCGATGCTCTTGATGGTCTCCTGGAGGGAGGGGATCTGGACGTACTCCAGGGCGTTGACACGGCGGCGGGTCTTTTCGATCTCCTCCGCCAGCAGCTGGGCGCTCTTCTCCATCTGGGCAAGTTCCAGCATCAGGGGCAGCACCTTTTTCAGGGCCGCCACCGAATCATCCAACTCGCCGGAGGTGTAGGTGAAGCCGTAGGGGGAGATGTCCTCGTCCCCGGCGGCGGAACGGCTGAAGTGGAACACCGGCACGTCAACACTCATGACGTTCTGGCTGTCGATATCCAGTTCCACCTGCTCCTTGGGGAGCATCAGGGCTTCCTCCAGCATGTTGGGGCTCATGACGGCGCCGGCGATGGCAAAGCCGTCGTAGACGCCCATGATCATCTGCTCCACCTGCTCCCGCAACTCCTTGTTGCGGCGCACCTGCTCCAGGAACTTCTTCATCAGGTCATCCCGCTTGTTCTTGAGAAGGCTGTGGCCGCGCATGGAGGTCTTGAGCCGGGTCTTGAGACGGCTCAACTCCATACGGGTGGGGTTTACCTGCATGACTGCCATGATCCGGCCTCCTTACTGCTCATCCTGCTTGGGAAGATACTTTTCGATCATCTCCGGCTTGATGCGCTTCAGTTCGGTGGTGGGCAGGATGGACAGCAGCTTCCAGCCGATGTTCAGCGTCTCCTCGATGCCACGGTTGGTCTCGTAGCCCTGGGAGACATACTGCTTCTCAAACTCGTCGGCGAACTTGGCGTAGAGTTTGTCGGTGTCGGAAAGGGCCGCCTCGCCCAGGATGGTCATCAGTTCCTTGGCGTCCTTGCCACGGGAGTAGGCCGCAAACAGCTGGTTCATGGTGCTGGCATGGTCCTCACGGGTCTTGCCAACGCCGATACCCTTGTCCTTCAGACGGGACAGGGAGGGCAGCACGTCGATGGGCGGGGTGACGCCCTTGCGGTACAACTCACGGGAGAGGATGATCTGACCCTCGGTGATATAGCCGGTGAGGTCGGGGATGGGGTGGGTCTTGTCGTCCTCGGGCATGGACAGGATGGGGATCATGGTGATGGAGCCCTCGCTGTCCTCCCGGCGGCCGGCCCGCTCGTACATGCCGGCCAGGTCGGTGTAGAGGTAGCCGGGGTAACCACGGCGGCCCGGAACCTCTTTACGGGCGGCGGAGACCTCACGAAGGGCCTCGGCGTAGTTGGTGATGTCGGTGAGGATGCAAAGGACGTGCATCCCCTTCTCGAAGGCCAGGTACTCGGCGGCGGTCAGCGCCATCTTGGGGGTGGAGATACGCTCGATGGCGGGGTCGTTGGCCAGGTTGATGAACAGCACGGCCCGGTCGATGGCCCCGGTGCGCTTAAAGTCGCTGATGAAGAAGTCGGATTCCTCGAAGGTGATACCGATGGCGCAGAACACCACGGCGAACTTGGAATCGGTACCCAGCACCTTGGCCTGACGGGCGATCTGGGCCGCCAGCTTGGCGTGGGGCAGACCGGAGCCGGAGAAGATGGGCAGCTTCTGGCCGCGGACCAGGGTGTTCAGGCCGTCGATGGCGGAAACGCCGGTCTGGATGAACTCCTCCGGGTAGACCCGGGCGGCGGGGTTCATGGGCAGGCCGTTGACATCCATCCGTTTGTCGGCGATCAGCTTGGGGCCACCGTCGATGGGCTCGCCCATGCCGGAGAAAACACGTCCCAGCATGTCCTCGGAGACGCCCAGTTCCAGGCTGCGGCCGAAGAAACGGACCTTGCTGTGCTCCAGGTTGATGCCGGTGGAGCTTTCGAACAGCTGGACCAGAACGGTGGAGC
This sequence comes from uncultured Angelakisella sp., assembly GCA_910585525.1. Classification (GTDB taxonomy): domain Bacteria; phylum Bacillota; class Clostridia; order Oscillospirales; family Ruminococcaceae; genus Angelakisella. Next base: position 1,067 of record CAJUFR010000048.1, on the reverse strand, counting down.
CGTTGACCTCCAGCACCTTGCAGCGCCGGAGTTCACCGTTGGGGAGTTCGATCTCCCCCAGTTCGTCGTAGGCGACGCCTTCCACGTCCTTTACCAGCATCAGGGGGCCGGCGACCTCCTCTATGGTGCGATATTCCTTTAACATCAGGCAGACACCTCCCCGCTCACCAGTTCTTTCATGCTGCTCTCCAGTTCATTGGTGGCAGCCTCCAGGTAGGACTTGACGTCCTCCTCCTCCACGTACTTCATACGGGCGATCTTCTCCCGCACCGGCAGGGCGAAGATCTTCTCCACCGGCACGCCGGCATCCAGTGCGGCCTTGGCCTCGTAGTAGAAGTGGAGCACCATCTTCAGCATGCCGTACTGCTTGGGCAGGCTGGTGTAGGTATCCACGCCGTCGAAGGCGTTCTGCTGCAGGTAGTCCTCACGGATGGACCGGGCGGCCTCCAGGGAGAGGCGGTCGGGGGCGGAGAGGGAATCGTAGCCCACCAGCTTGACGATCTCCTCCAGTTCGCTTTCCAGCTGGAGCAGGTTCATGGTGTCGTCCAGCAGCTTGGTCCAGTCGGCGGCCACGTTCTTGTTCAGCCAGGCGCCGATCTGGTCGTTGTACAGGGAGTAGGAGGTCAGCCAGTTGATGGCCGGGAAGTGGCGCTTGTAGGCAAGGCCGGAATCCAGGCCCCAGAACACCTTGACGATACGCAGGGTGGCCTGCACGACGGGGTCGGAGTTGTCGCCGCCGGCGGGGGAAACAGCGCCGATGGCGGTAAGGGAGCCTTCCCGCTTGTCGCTGCCCAGGCAGGTGACACGGCCGGCCCGCTCGTAGAACTGGGCCAGACGGCTGGTGAGGTAGGCGGGGTAGCCTTCCTCGCCGGGCATCTCCTCCAGACGGCCGGACATCTCACGAAGGGCCTCGGCCCAGCGGGAGGTGGAGTCGGCCATGATGGCGACGGAGTAGCCCATGTCGCGGAAATACTCGGCGATGGTGATGCCGGTGTAGATGGACGCCTCACGGGCGGCCACGGGCATATCGGAGGTGTTGGCGATGAGGACGGTACGCTTCATGATGG
>CAJUFR010000047.1 GCA_910585525.1 uncultured Angelakisella sp. | reverse complement strand
CCCAGTCCGCTTGGGCTGGGGTGCTCCCTGGCGCCATGATAGATGTCTGCCTTGGCAACTCAATGCTTGGCCGGGCGGCTGACTGTGGGGTGGGATATGGTTCGCAGCCGCTAAGGTGGGTAGTTGCGCCCGCTCCCTCCTTCAAGTTGGCCTGATAGGGTGCCTCCGGCGGATTTATATTCCCTGCGGGGGGAGCGTCCCCTTTGGGGCCGCTTCAGCAAATGGATAGTCATTTTTCTGCGGCAAACATCTGGTGCCACACCCATTTCTGCGCACCAAGGGGAGCCCCTTTCGGGGCTCCCTTGCTGCTTTTCCTTCTTGAGCCGCTCTCCCTTACTCCCGCACCAACTCCCCGGGTACTGTGAAGCCTTCTCCGCCGTGGGCGGGGTAGGTTACGGTTTGGCCGCTTTCGGCCAGGCCCTCCAGGTACTGGGCGTACTGGGCCAGGATGGCTTGCTCCAGGGTGTGGCGGGCGTCGCTGGTGATGGGGTGGGCGATGTCCCGGAAGGTGCCGTTCTCGTCCTTGCGGCTGGGCATCGCCACGAAAAGGCGCTCCGGGCCCTCGATGACCTTGATATCGTGGACCGCCAGGTCCCCGTCGATGGTCACCGATACCAGCGCCTTCAGGCGGGTGTCGTTGTAGGTCTTGCGGATGCGAATGTCGGTGATGTTCATAAACTGCTTTCAGCCTCCTGCTCTGTCGTTGACGCTGGCCGCGTCTCTCTTACGACTTTAGATTTGGCAGGAAATGACTGGGATATTCAACAGCGTCCTCACTTTTCCAAAGATCCCGCCCCAAAGGTCCCCTCCTCGGTGATCACCAGGGGGATAGGGCGGTCATGGGCCTCGGTGGGGACCCGTTGGGGCATCAGGGAGGCGAAGCAGACCACCGCCGCCCCCATCCCTTCCGGGGCCATGGCCAGAAAGCGGTCGTAGTAGCCGCCCCCGTGGCCCAGGCGGTTGCCTGCCCGGTCGGCGGTGACACAGGGGAGGATGGCAAAGGCGACCTCATTCCAGGGGACGAGGGGGCGGTCCGGCCCCGGCTCCGGGATGCGGTATCTCCCGGGAGACAGTTGGTCCAGCCGCTCCACCTGCCGGGCCTCCATCACCCCGGGGGAGGTGCACCGGGGGAGGGCCACCCTCTTTCCACCGGCCAGCAGCGCCTCCAGCACCGGCAGGATATCCGGCTCCCCCGGGCCGGGATAGAACCCGAACACGGTGCCCGCCGCAGCCAACTCCGGCAGGGAGAGAAGGCGGCGGCAGATGGCGGCGGAGGCCCGCTCCTGGTAGCCCGGGGGGAGGGCCGCCGCCTTTGCCTTGACCTGGCCACGGAGGATGTGCTTTTGCTTCGCTGTCTCCATCTTGCGTGCCGCCTTTCTCTTTGGTATCATGATAATATTGGATAGCCTGTCCACATCTGGACAAGAAGGAGAGATCGCCATGGAAAACGAGAGCAGAGAGGGCCGGGTGGACCTCCACGCCCACACCACCGCATCGGACGGGACGCTGACCCCCCGGCAGCTGGTGGCGTTGGCCAAGGAGACCGGCCTGGCGGCGGTGGCCATCACCGACCACGACACGGTGGACGGCCTGGAGGAGGGGCTGGCGGCGGGGATGGAACTGGGGGTATGGGTCATCCCCGGGGTGGAGCTCTCCACCCAGCTGGAGCACCGGGAGATCCACATTGTGGGGTTGTTTATCCGCCCGGATGACCCGGCGCTCCGGTCCCTCCTGGCCCAGAGGAAGGAGGAGCGGCGCCGTCGCAACAGCCTGCTGCTGGAGCGGCTGGCCCAGCTGGGGATGCCTGTCCCGGCGGAGGAGGTCCGGCCGGAGGGAGGGCTCCTCACCCGCATCCACGTGGCGGAGGCGCTGGTCCGCCACGGCTACGCCCAAAGCCCGGAGGAGGCGTTGGAGCGGTACCTGATCCCCGGCAAGCCGGCCTGGATCGAGAAGAACGGCCCTGATCCGGCGGAGTGCGCCCGGGTCATCCACGGGGCGGGGGGAGTGGCGGCGTTGGCGCACCTGGACCGCATCGACAAGGAGGACCCGGAGCGGTCCCTGGCCCTGGCCCGGCGGGCGCTGGGGATGGGACTGGACGGGCTGGAGGCCCGGTACACCACCTACACCCCGGAGTGGGAGGCCCTGGCGGACAGTCTGGCGGCGGAGATGGGGCTTCTGCGCTCCGGGGGGAGTGATTTTCACGGGGCCCGGAAGGCGAACCGGCTGGGCACCGGGTACGGGGGGCTGGCGGTGCCGGCGGGATGGGCGGTGGAGTTGGCGGGGGCCGCCGGGGCGGTCGAAGAGATGTCCTGAAAATTGCAAAAAAGGGTCGGGGAGGACCAAGCCCCCCCAACAACCTACCGGCTAGCAATATACCTCGCCGCCGCATACCCGATATTCCCCCGGTACTCCACCACGTACCAGTCGTTCCACTGCCCCAGGATGGTCACCGGAGCCCGGTTCGGCATCACCATCAGGACCCCGGCGCTGGTGGAGGGCCGGCTGCGGAGGTTGAGGCCGCCGCTGCTCACCGCCACGCGGCCGGTGGTCTCGGGGTGGGGCTCCACCAGGGGGACCCCCAGGTACTCGGTGACCGAGAGGGCCAGGTTCTCGGCGATGGCCGGGAGGTTGGCGGTGATCCACATGGCGTCCTCCGGGTTGTCGTGGTAGGCCACCTCCACCAGCACCGCCGGGGCGGTGGTCTTGTTCACCTCCCCTAGTTCGGTGGTGGTCAGGGTCTGGACACGGCCGGGGTAGATGTCCCGCAGGTTCCGGGCGATGATCTGGGCCGCCCGGCGGCCCCGGCTGCTGCGGGGGTCGTAGTAGACGACGCTGCCCCGGTTCTGCCCCGCCTGCCCCGGGGGCGAGGCATTGGAGTGCAGGGCCAGGTGCAGGTCGTAGTTCCCCTGGTTGGACTGCCGGATGGCGTCGGCGGCAGTCATCCCCGGGTCGTTGCGGGTCCAGCGGATGCCGCTGGAGCGCAGCCAGGGCTCCAGTTCGTCGGCCAGCAGGTTCATGTAGTATTCCTCGTCCCCGCCGGTGACGTAGGGGTTGTACTCCTGGGTGGAAGGGCTGAGGTAGATGGTGGGCACGGCAAACGCCTCCTTTTGGTCGTCATTCACCGTATCCTATGCAGGAGACCTTACCGATGTTCCACCTCGGCGCAGATCCGCTCCACCGCCTCCTGGATGAGGCCCCCCAGGTTCAGGTCGGCCACCCCCACCACGATGTTGTCACAGTGGTTCACCGGGATGAGGATGCGCTTGGCCCGGCTCTGGCCCACCGCCAGGGCCATGGCGGGGGTGATCTCCCCCAGCAAGGCGTCGGCGATGACCAGCCCCAGGGGGCCGGCGATGATATCCGCCCGGCGGCAGCCTGCCACCACGGCGTTCTCCCCGGTGGCCCCCCGGTCCGCCCCCGCCCGGAGCATGGCGGCGGTGGCGGCGCTGTTGGTGCCCACCACGGTGACCAGCAGCCCCGGGGCCGCCTTCTTCACCGATGCCGTCAGCTGCTTGCCGATGCCGCCCCCCTGGGCGTCGATGATAAGTAGTTCCATCCCGCTTTCTCCTCCTTTTTGTCACCAGTCCTCGTTTTTCAGCGGCTTGCCGTGGCCGAACCAGATGGTCCGCCCCGTCATCCCCAAAATGCGGGTGGCGCTTTGCTCCATCTTTTCCCTGTCGTGGTACAACAGCGAGACAGAGGGGTACAGCATGTTCATCAGGGCGTCCCCCACGATGAGTTCCCGCCCCCCGGCGTCGATGGCGATGGACCCCCTGGTGTGACCGGGGACCTCCAGCACCCTGGCGGAGACGCCGTACTCATCCAGGCTGTCCCCCTCGGACAGCAGCACCTCCGGCCGGAAGGGGGCCATATGGCTGGCCCGCATCATTCCCAGGGAGACAGCCAGCACCACCTTCCCCGGCAGGCTCTCCGCCTCCAAGGGCTGGGCCAGGTTGTTTTCCAGCAGGGGGATGTCCTCCCGGTGCATCGCCACCGGTATCCCCAGGGCCTCCGACAGAAAGGCGGCGTTTTCGGCGTGGTCGATGTGGCCGTGGGTCAGCACCAGCAGCCGCATCCGGTAGGGGCGGCAGGCGGCCAGCACCCTATCCCGGTACTTCCGCTGCCCGGTGTCAACAAGGATGGCATCCTCCCCCCGGGCGACCAGGTAGGCGTTGACGTTGCCGCAGGGGACGCGCTGTATCGTTTGCTCCATTGGCTTTCTCCTCTTTCCAGAAAAAAGGCGGCACGACCTGTGCCGCCTTTTGGGGTTATCACTCCACGCTGATGATCAAATAGTACACCGGCTGCCCGCCGTTGACAAAGGCCAGGTCCACCTGGTCCGGCAGCTTCTCCCGGATGGCGGTCTCCAGTTCGGCGGCCTGCTCCTCGGAGATATCCTCGCCGTAGATGACGGTGACGAAGGAACTTTCCTTGTTCAGCAGCGCCTTGGTCAGCTTGACGGCGGCCTTCTTCAGGTCCCGCTCGGTAAAGGAGACCTTGCCGTTCTCCAGCCCCAGCAGTTCCCCTTCCTTGATCTTGTACCCGTCGTAGTCGCTGTCCCGGGCGGCGAAGGTGATCTGGCCGGTGCCCACCCGGTCGGCGGCCTTGGTCATCTCCAGGACGTTGCCCGCCGGGTCCCTGCCTTCGTCAAAGGCCAGCATGGCGGAAAGCCCCTGGGGGATGGTCCGGGTGGGGATGACCTTGATATCCCGGCTCTTGCACAGCTTGGCTGCCTGCTCGGCGGCCATGATGATGTTCTTGTTGTTGGGCAGCACGTACACCGTCTGGCAGGGGGTGGCCTCGGCGGCCCGGAGGATGTCGTCGGTGGAGGGGTTCATGGTCTGGCCCCCGCTCACCACCTGGTGGACCCCCAGGTCCAGGAACAGCTGCTTCACCCCGTCCCCGGCGGCCACCGACACGAAGCCGTGGGGCTGGTCCGGGTCCACCGCCACCTTGTTCTGGGCCTTGGCGGTGGCGGCCTTCTTTTTGATGTCGTGCTGGATCCACATGTTGTCGATCTTGATCTTGTTCAGCATCCCGAACTGCAGCGCCTTCTGGATGGCCTTGCCGGGGTCGGCGGTGTGGACGTGGCACTTGATGATATCCTCGTCATCCACCACCACGGCGCTGTCCCCGATGGATTCCAGGTAGGCCCGGAGTTTCAGGATATCGGCGTTTTTGTCCTCCTTGAGGATGATGAACTCGGTGCAGTAGGGGTAGGTCAGGTCCGCAAGGTCCAGTTCCCCGGCCACATCGGCGTCGGGATGGATGGAGCCCTCCCCGCCGGCGCCGGCCTCCTGGGAGGGGACGATGCCGTTGCCCTGGAACACCGACTGCATCCCCTGGTAGATGATCAGCAGCCCCTGGCCGCCGGCGTCCACCACCCCGGCCTTTTTCAGTACCGGCAGCATCTCCGGGGTCTGCTCCAGAGCGGCGGCGGCCTCCCGCACCACAATGTCCCAGAGCTCCTGGACGGACATACCAAGGATGTACTGCTCCCGGGCGGCCTCGGCGGAGAGGCGGGCCACGGTGAGCATGGTGCCCTCGGTGGGCTTCATCACCGCCTTGTAGGCGGCGTCCACCCCGATCTTCAGGGCGGCCAGAATGTCCTCCGCCCCGGCGGTCTCCTTGCCCTTCAGACCCTTGGAAAAGCCCCGGAACAGCAGGGAGGTGATGACCCCGGAGTTGCCCCGGGCCCCCCGCAGCAGGGCGGCGGCGGCGGTGTGGGCCACCTCGTAGACACCGGCGCTGTCCTCCATCCCCAGCAGTTCCTGGGCGGCCGCGCCGATGGTCATGCTCATGTTGGTGCCGGTGTCGCCGTCCGGCACCGGGAAAACGTTCAGGGAATCCACCCGCTGCCGCTGGTTGCCGAGGCTGTTGGCTGCGGAGATCATAGCGTCCCGCAGAATTTGTCCTGTGATCACGATGCTTATCGCTCCTTATTATTTATTGGGCCTTCATGGAATCTACATAGACATTCACCTTGGCCACCGGGAAGCCGGTGCTCTCCTCCACGGTGTAGCGGACCTTGTGGACGATGCTTTTGACGATGGCGGCGATGTTCACCCCGTAGGTGACGGCGATGTGGATATCCACCACCAGCCTGCCGTCCTCGTTGCGCACCCGCACCCCCTTGTCCGGGGCCTCCCGGCGCATCAGGCGGGAGCGGATGTCCTGGTAGGTGGAATTGATCATCCCGGCGACGCCATAGCACTCGCTGGCGGCGCGGCCGATGAGGTTGGCAAAATACTCCTGGGAGATCTCCACCGTCCCCAGGTTGGTCTCGAAGCCGATCATATGGAAATTCCTCCTTCTGCTGAAAAGATCACCAATCTCCTATATTATAGAAAATATCCTGCTCGGTTGCAACTATATTTGCGGAAAAATCCGGGGAAAGGGCCACGATGCCCCGGCGGTAGACCAGGGGGATCACCGGCACCGACCGGCGGAAGGCGCTGTCCAGGGCGGAGAGCTCCTCCTCCCCCGCCTTCACCCGGCGGTAAAGGTCCAGCAGTTCCTCGTCCCGGGCGCAGCCCGGCCCGATGGCGGGGTGGGGGGCGATGAGGGAGGAGAGGTCCAGGTTGGGGGGGACCCGCAGTTCCCCCAGGTAGAAGTCGTAGTCCCCGGCGGCGATCCGCTGGCTGTACTGGGCAAAGGGGAGGCTCTCCACCGTGACCTGGATGCCCGCCGCCTCAAAGGAACTGGCGATGATGCCGGCGGCGGCCTCCCGCTGGCTGCTGTCCGAGTTCACCAGCAGCCGGTAGGCCATCCGCCGCCCCTGCCAGGTGCGCCAGCCCTCCTCGTCCCGCTGCTGGAAGCCCATGGAATCCAGCAGCGCCTCCTGGGGGTCGGGGGCGGGGTCCTCCTCCCCGGTGGCGCTGGGGCTGTAGGATTGCTTGATGGGGGACCAGGCGGCGGCAGCGTACCCCAGGTAGGCCCGCCGGGCCACCGCCTCCCGGTCGATAAGGGCGGAGAAGGCGGCCCGCAGCGGGGCCTCCAGCCCCAGCCGCTGGCTGTTGAGCCCCAGGAACACCAGGTCGTCCAGCATCACCTGGCGCCGCTGGTTGCCCTGGGAGAGGTCCGCCGCCCCCCGCAGTTCCGAATACATCAGGTCCAGTTCCCCGCTTTTGACAGCGGCGCTCTGCTGGGGCAGCGTCCCGGCGTCCACCAGCTGGACGGTGCGGAGGTTCTTCACCGGGGTGTGGTACCGGCTGTTCCGGGTCATGGTGGCGCCGTCCGCCTCCAGCAGGAACCGGCCGCTCCCCACCGGCAGCCCCCCGTCCTCCCGGGGGACCACCACCACCCGGGCGTTCTCCTCCGCTCCCTCCACCCGCAGTTCCCCGGCAGTGCCCTCCTTGACGATGGGGAAGGCCAGGCTGCGGGGGAAATACTGGTCCGGGGCGGAGAGGGTGAAAACGGCGGTGTACCGGTCGGGGGTGGTCACCTCCAGCATCCCGGCCAGCTGGGCGGCGTACCGGGGGCACCGCCGGGCGATGGTGGCGGAGTAGGCCACGTCCTGGGCGGTGACGGGGCTGCCGTCGGAAAAGTAGCCGTCGGTGCGCAGCCGGACGATGCAGACCGCCCCCTGGAGGTTCACCTCCTGGGCCAGGCGGTTCTGGGGCGCCCCCATGCCGTCCAGCGCCACCAGGGTGTCGTAAAGGAGGCCGGCGGCGTAGTAATTTTGCAGGGTGGTGCAGGTGAAGGGGTCCAGGCTGTCCGACGGGTCGTAGGGGATGCGGACGGTGCGGACAGGGGCGGTGTCGGAGGAGGATGTCTGGGGCAGGGAGGGACCGGCGGGGACAGGGGCAGCAGGCCCCGCCTCCGCCGCCCCGCAGGAGCAGAGGAGCAGAGCCAGCGCCAGCAACGCCGCAAGGGTCCGCCGCATGTCGTCACCTCTCATTCGATGTTGATCCGCTGGATGGCGGTGGTGTGGAAGGTCTCGTCGTCGATCTCCAGCAGCACGCCGGAAAGGCGGCAGGGGCCGGGGTCGTTCTCGAACCGGGCGGGGAGGTTGGTGCGGAACCGCCGGGCCGCCTGGTGGGGCTTCACCCCCAGGCTGGAGAAGAAGGCCCCGCACATCCCGGCGTCGGTAAGGTAGCCGGTGCCCCTGGGGAATACGCGCTCGTCGGCGGTCTGGATATGGGTGTGGGTACCCACCACCGCCGACACCCGGCCGTCCAGTTCCCAGGCCAGGCAGAACTTCTCGCTGGTGGCCTCGGCGTGGAAGTCCACCAGCACCGGCCCGGGGGGCAGCTGGGGAAGGACGCGGTCCATGGCGGCGAAGGGGTTCTCCCAGGAGCAGTCCATAAAGGCCATGCCGCAGAGGTTCACCACCGACACCGGGGGCAGGCCGGGGCGGTCGTAGACGGTCCACCCCCGCCCCGGGGCGTCGGGGTGGAAGTTGGCGGGGCGGATGATGGCCTCCTCCCGGTCCAGGTAGTCGAAGATCTCCCGGCGGCGCAGGGCGTGGTTGCCCAGGGTGATGACCCCAGCCCCGGCGGAGAAGATCTCGTCGGCGGTGCCGGGAAGGATGCCGTTGCCCTCGGCGGCGTTCTCCCCGTTGACCACCACCAGGTCCGGCTCCATAGTCCGGCGCAGGGGGGGCAGCTTCTGGCAGAGGAACTGGGTGCCGTTTTTGCCCACCACGTCTCCGATGAACAGGATGCGCATGGTGTCACCTCCTTGTTTGTCCGGCGGGCACCCGGTGGCCGGGTGCCGATCGGTTATTAGTATACACCTTTTTTGTGGAGAAATAAAGCGGGAAAAAGAAAGCCCGCCTGCATCCCCGCAGGCGGGCTCGTTCCATGCAGCTCTGAGAACAGGTTCTTACCAGACGCTGGGCTGCTTGTGGTTGGGGTCGGAGGTCACCGTCACCGGGCCGATGCTCTCCCCCGGCCGGAGCAGGCGGCCCATCACCACGAACCGCTGGTTGCTGGTCTGGCCGTAGGCCCGGGTGCAGGTGGAGAGGGTGACGATCTTGTCCGAACTGTTGACATCCACGTCGAAGCTGTGACGGCTCCGCCGCCGGGCCTCGTTGATGATGTAGTTCATGTCCCCCTCCGCCACGTTGTACTGGAAGGCCAGTTCGGTGTAGAAGCAGGCGAATATCTTTACCGGGAACTCCCCGCCCTCCACGGTGGAGTAGTAGAAGTAGGGGTAGCTTTGGGCCATGGAGAGCCAGTGGTAGGCGGTCAGCTGGGCGAACATCACGTCGCCGGAGTACCCCACCCGGGGGGCGGCGCTGTAGTTGGTCCAGTTGTGGCCGTAGATCACCGTGTTGCTGGACAGCCCCGAGGCCGACGCGCTGGTGCGGGTGGAGGGGTTGGTCCAGATGACGCCGTTGTAGCTGTACTGCTTGTCGTACCCCAGGTGGGTGTAATAGTTGACGTCCTGGGTGTTCTGCACCACCGGCCAGTCGATGTTGGTGCCAGGGACCCGCAGCCAGCCCACCACGTCGCTGTTGACCCCCCGCCAGTAGGCGATGTTGGCGGCCCCGGAGGAGCCGTAGGCCGAGGCGTTGAAGGACCCGGTGGCCGGGGAGGTCCAGCCTCCGCCTCCGCCGGTGCTGGCGGAGGTGGCTACCGCCGCCTGCCGCCGCTCCTCCAGCTGGTCATGGAAGGTCTGGGCCAGGTTCGAGGCGTTGACGCTGGCCACCGCCTGGCTGTCCGCCGCCAACTCGGTGAAAAGGGCCTCCTCCTGGGCGTAGGCCATGGCCGCCGCCTCTACCGCCTCCTGGTGGAGGGCCGCTGCCTCCGCCTCCCGCTTTTGTTTGCGCTGGTCGGCGGCGGCAAGCCCCCCGGCGACGATGCCCGCCGTCAGGCAGACGCAGGCCGTCCCGAATATGATGCGGTTGCGCAGGATGCGGGCCCTGCGCTTGGCCCGGCTCTCCCGCCGCCTGCGGGTGGTGGTCTCCTCCATGGTCTATCTCCTCCTCAATGTCAAAAGGCCCTTCCGAGCCATTTTATCTTACCCTATTATAGCACAGTATTTTTCGGAAGGGAATATCGCTCCTTTCAAAAAATTTACCGGGAAGCTGTGGAAGTTTGACAAAACCTGAAATAATTTTTGAAAATGTTACAAAATGCCAGTGGCAAAACCGCCAACATCCTGTATAATAGAGGGGCTGAAAAACGAGCCGGACCAACGGAGGAGAAAGCATGGAGAGAAAGATACGCCGGGCCAGGCTGGAGGACGCGTCCGCCATCCAGGCCATCGACGGGGAGATGGGCGGCATCCTGGGGCTGGAGATCAGCCAGCGCCCCATCGAATATTATCAGGACTGGCTGCGGTTCCACCGCAACTGCAAGCGCTACCCGGCCTTTGTGGGCACCTCCCAGGGGAAGGTCATCTGGTGGCTGGCCCTGGGGGAGTGCCCCGGGGGCTACCCCTTTGACGGGGTGGCCACCCTGGAACTTGGGCTGCCGGAGCGGCTGCGGGACGACGCCGAACTCACCGACCTGCTGCTGCGGTTTTTGGAGCAGCAGGCCATCCGCCTGGGCCACTACAAGCTGATGGCCTGCCTGGACGCCGAGCAGCGGTACCTGCTGCACACCTACCGCCGGGTGGGGTTCCGGGACGTGGGCACCCTGCGCAGCCACGGCTACCGCCGGGGCAAGCTGGTGGACCTGGTGGTGATGGAGCGGCTGCTCCCCACCGACATGAAGGCGATGGAGGAATACTACAGCGACCGGTACAGCTTTTACCGGGAATACTTTGAGGGGGAGCGCCGCCGGGCCGGGGACGGGCCCTCCGGCGAGGAGGACTACACCCTGGAGTACGAGGAGGTGGAGACCCCGGAGGAGCAGCTGCCGGAGGGGATCGTCCGGTTCCTGCGGACCAAAAAGGCCCCGGACGGCGCCGCCCCCGCCCGCCATCCGGCCGCCGCCAGCCAGGAGGAGGGAACCGGGGAGGAGGCCCCCCCGGAGCCTGTCTCCGCCGAGCCCCGGCTGCCGGAGGGGATCGTCCGGTTTTTGAAGAGCAAGAAGCGGCCGGACGGGACCCTGGCCAATCTGGAACTGCCGCCGGTGGTGCCGGTGAAGCTGTCCCCGGTCCAGGGGGGGCGGCCGGAGGCCCCGGAGGAGCCCGCCCCCGGCCTGGAGGTGGCGCCTCCCGGCCAGGGGGACGAACTGGAAGGCCAGCTGCAATTCGGCGGGGTGAAGAAGTAACAGGAGATGCTGATGGACAAAGAAAAGGACATCCTCCACCGCTGCGGGTGGGTGGATTTGAAAGATCCCCTGATGGTCCGGTACCACGACACCGAATGGGGGGTGCCCCAGCACGACGACCGGAAGCTGTTCGAGCTGCTGATGCTGGAGTGCTTCCAGGCCGGTCTCACCTGGAAGTGCGTCCTTGACCGGCGGGAGGGGTTCCGCCGGGCCTTTGACGGCTTCGACCCGGAGAAGATCAGCCGGTACAGCCAGGAGGACCAGGCCCGGCTCCTTGCCGACCCGGGGATCATCCGCAACCGGCTGAAGGTCCAGGCGGCGGTGACCAACAGCCGTGTTTTCCTGGATATCCAGAAAGAATATGGCTCCTTTGACGCCTACCTCTGGGGCTTCACCGGCGGCAGGGCCATCCGGGAAAGCTGCGACCTTCGGTCCACCTCCCCCCTGTCGGACCAGGTGTCGGGGGAACTGAAAAAGCGGGGGATGAAGTTCGCCGGCTCCACCATCATCTACGCCTTTTTGCAGGCGGCGGGGGTGCTGGACCCCCACGCCAAGGAGTGCGACCTGTACCAGGGGGACAGCTGACCCGCCGGGCGGTGATCCGCCGGGGGATGGCTGCCCCCTCCTTCTGCCTTTCCCAGGTGATTTTTCCTTGACAGGACCGGGCAAAACCTTCATAATAAAGAGAATAGCAGCGCGTCGACCGATCGCGGAGAAAAGAGGGAAAGCACCCTATGTACCGGATACAGAAAAAAGAATCACTGAACCCCACCGTCACCCGTATGGTGGTGGAGGCCCCCCTGGTGGCCCGCCGGGCCCAGCCGGGGCAGTTCGTCATCCTCCGGGTGGACCAGGAGGGGGAGCGCATCCCCCTGACCATCGCCGGGTATGACCGGGAGAAAGGCACCGTCACCATCATCTTCCAGCTGGTGGGGGGGGCCACCATGGCCCTGGACCGGCTGGAGGAAGGGGACTACATCCAGGACTTCGCAGGACCCCTGGGCACCCCCTCCCACACCCAGGGCCTCCGCAAGGTGGCGGTGGTGGGGGGCGGCGTTGGCTGCGCCATCGCCCTGCCGGTGGCTCAAAAGCTCCATGACCAGGGGGCGGAGGTCCACGCCATCACCGGCTTCCGGGGCAAGGAACTGGTGATCCTGGAGGAGGAGTTCCGCGCCGCCTCCAGCCGCTTCTTCCTGATGACCGACGACGGCTCCGCCGGGGAGAAGGGGCTGGTCACCGTCGCCCTGGAGCGGCTGATCCAGGAGGGGGAGCGGTATGACCAGGTCATCGCCATCGGCCCCCTGGTGATGATGAAGTTCGTCTGCCAGCTGACCAAAAAATACGACGTCCCCACGGTGGTGAGCATGAACCCCCTGATGGTGGACGGCACCGGCATGTGCGGCGGCTGCCGCCTGACGGTGGGGGGCAAGGTGCGGTTCGCCTGTGTGGAGGGCCCCGACTTCGACGGCCACCAGGTGGACTTTGACGAGGCCATCGCCCGCTCCGGCCCCTACCGGCAGCAGGAACGACACGCCAGGGAGGCGGCCTGCCGCCTGTTCCAGAAGGAGGGGGCGCGATGAGCAAAAGGAATATGGACCCCAAAAAGCAGCCCATGCCGGCCCAGCCCCCGGAGGAGAGAAGGCGCAACTTCCGGGAAGTGGCCCTGGGCTACAGCGCCGGCCAGGCGGCGGCGGAGGCCGCCCGGTGCCTGGCCTGCAAAAACAAGCCCTGCGTCGCCGGCTGCCCGGTGGGCATCGATATCCCCGGCTTTTTGGCCCGGGCGGCGGAGCAGGACTTTGCCGGGGCCTACGAGATCATCGCCCGGGACAGCTCCCTCCCCGCCGTCTGCGGCCGGGTCTGCCCCCAGGAGACCCAGTGCGAACAGCGCTGCGTCCGGGGGATCAAAGGGGAGCCGGTGGGCATCGGCCGGGTGGAGCGGTTCGTGGCCGACTGGCAGGCCGCCCAAACCCCGGCGGCCCAGGACGCCCCGGGGAGGAAGGAGGACGCCCCCCGGATGGCGGTGGTGGGCAGCGGCCCCGCCGGTCTCAGCTGCGCCGGGGAACTGGCCCGGAACGGCTGCGCCGTCACCATCTACGAGGCGCTGCACACCCCCGGCGGGGTGCTGGTCTACGGCATCCCGGAATTCCGCCTGCCCAAGGCCATCGTCCGGCGGGAGATCGACGCCTTGAAGGCCCTGGGGGTGGAGGTGGTGACCAACGCCGTGGCGGGCCGCAGCCTCACCATCCCGGAACTGCTGGAGGAATACCAGGCGGTGTTCATCGGCAGCGGGGCGGGACTGCCCCGGTTCATGGGCATCCCCGGGGAGAACCTCAACGGCGTCTACTCCGCCAACGAATTTTTGACCAGGGTGAACCTGATGAAGGCGTACCGGGAGGACAGCGCCACCCCCATCCAGCGGCCCAAGCGGGTGGCGGTGGTGGGGGGCGGCAACGTGGCCATGGACGCCGCCCGGTGCGCCCTGCGGCTGGGGGCGGAGGAGGTCTCGGTGGTCTACCGCCGCAGCATGGAGGAACTCCCCGCCCGCGCCGAGGAGGTGGAGCACGCCCGGGAGGAGGGCATCCGGTTCCGCCTCCTCACCAACCCGGTGGAGATCCTGGGGGAGGACAACTGGGTCCGGGGGATCCGCTGCGCCAAAATGGCGCTGGGGGAGCCGGACGCTTCCGGCCGCCGCCGCCCGGTGGAACTGCCGGGGGAATTCCTGGAGCTTCCGGTGGACTGCGTCATCATGTCCATCGGCACCAGCCCCAACCCCCTCCTCACCGGGGCCACGCCGGGGCTCTCCACCCAGAAGTGGGGGGGCATCATAGCGGACGAGGCGGGGCGCACCTCCCTGCCCCGGGTCTACGCCGGGGGGGACGCGGTGACCGGCGCCGCCACCGTCATCCTGGCCATGGGGGCGGGCAAGACCGCCGCCCGGGCCATGCTGGAGGACCTGGAAAAAGGAGGAGCCGACCATGGGATTTGACGTCACCTGGCACCCCATCAGCCAGAAGGAGATGCGCCTTTGGTACTTTGACCGGCTGGAGGAGGCCCGGCGGGGGGACTACGCCACCGCCATGGCCCTGGCCGCCCAGCACCGGATGGGCCAGGAGGCGGGGTACCAGGACTTCTGCCAAAAGGGCTACCGGGCGATGCTGGAGCAGGCCGCCCAGCTTACCGAGAAGGACCCCTTCGACAAGACCCACAGCTATATCCTGGCCATGATCCAGGGGCTGTTCCGCACCTATTACTACACCCGGGGCGGCATCTTCTCCGGCCTGGCGGAGATGGAGCCAAGAATGGCGGGATACACCCTCCCCTTCCAGGCCATCATCGGGGACGAGCCCCGGTGGGGGACCATCCGCAACCGCATCTATGAGAACTACTGCGGCGGGGTGTACATCCCGGAAACGGCGGTGCCCCGGCTGCTGGCCGACTACGAAAAGGGGAGCGTCGAGGGCCCGCTGAAGCAGTGCTTCGGCAACGCCCTGCCGGTGTTCCTCAAGGCGCTGCTCCACGCCAAGGAGGAGGGCCTGGGCCTGCTGGAGGCCACCGAGGTGGTGGAACCCAACCCCATGGACCTGGAGGCCACCACCTGCCGCTCCTACCTGATGAACTGCGACATGGACGGGGTGGCCATCTACGTCCAGACCGCCAAGCAGCAGCTGGAGCAGGCGGTCCGCTCCCAGGGCCAGGACCCCGCCAAGGTCCAGGTGACCCGCCAGGTGACCCACATCGAGGCGCCGCCCCCGGCGCCACCGGCGGCCCCGCCCGCCCCGTCCCCGGCCCCCGCCCCGCCGGCGGCGAAAAAGAAGAAGGGGCTGCTGGGGAGGCTGTTCGGGGGGAAGGACTGAACCGATAACACAACGACGGCAGCGGGCTGTGCCCGCCGGCTGCTGTCTATACCAAAAATAGGAGGTCGGGCCCGATATGTTACCTTTTCTCATTACCCTTCTGGTGCTGCTCCTGGCGGCGGGGGCCGTCGGGGGTTACCTGCTGCTGCGGGGGCCCCGCACCGATAAGCCCCCCCGGCCGGAGGGCTTGACCCCGGAGATGAAGGAGCAGCTGAACCACCTGGCCCGGCGCTGCGACCTGGGGCGGGAGATCGCGGGGGACCTGGCCCAGGTGAACGGCGCCGTCCTCTGGTCCACCTACCGGGATAAGATCACCGACCGCGCCCAGCGCCGCTGCCTGGAGCAGGACCTGAACGGCTGCCTGACCCACAAAGCCACCCTGCGCAAGGTCTACTGCCCGGAGGAGTACCGGGAGGAGACGGCGGCCCTGCCCGCCGCCCGGGGGCAGTACCTGCCCTTCCGGCCCATGAGCATCCACAGCACCGTCAAGACGCTGTATATCCGCTTCTACCTGGAGGAGCACAACCAGCAGCTGCTGGCGCCGCCGGTCTACCGCCCGGTGGTGCTGACGCTGGAGCAGCAGGCCGCCTACCTGGAGAAGGTGCGCCACCGCATCTCCCGGGCCGCCGGCATCGCCAAGCGGCTGAACGAGACAGGGGACGCCACCTTCCTCAAGGTGGTCTACGCCGCCCGGTCCATGGGTGGGCGCCCCACCCGGGAGATGCGGGAGGCCGCCCAGATCCTCTACCCGGACCACCCCAAGGACCACCTCTTCATGGCGGTGGCCATGCGCCAGTGGTTCCTGATCCTCAAGCGTGTCCTGGGCAGCCATCTGAACATCCTGCTGACCGACTATGACCAGCGCCGCCGCACCCTGGTCAGCTGCATCCGGGCCCAGGAGGCCCTCTGCAAGGCGCTGGAGAAGAAGCCGGTGCCGGAAAACTTCCGTGTCCTTTACCGCTACCGGGTGGTACGGGAGGGGCACTCGGCGGAGTGCGACGCCCTGATCATCTCCACCACCGGCATCTACCCGGTGGAGGCCCGGTCCTTTGGCGGGGAGGAGACCTTCTCGGTAGACGCCGCCACCGCCCCGGGGCTGATGCGGGCGGTGTTCCTGTGGGATTATTTCTCTCCGGCCCTGGAGCGGCTGGCCCCGGGGAAGGGGAGCAGCGTGGTCCATCCTATCCTGGCCCTGGCCGGGCGGGCGCCGTTCCTAAAAAACAGCGCCTGCACGGTGCTGCGGCCGGAGGGGGTGCGGGAGTTTATCGAGGGTCGGGAGGAGATCTTCCCGGCCGAGCGGCTGGATGAACTGGTAGAGGTGTTCCAGGCCCAGGGGGCCAAGCCTTCCGGGTACGCGCTGCCGGACTACGAGGCGGTGATGGACGTGCTGGAGGGGGGCATCTACAAGGAGTTCCGGCGGCTGCTGCGGGTGGCGGACGGGCTGCCCCAGCGGACCTACAAGGGGGGTGGCGCCGGGGCGCCGGGGGAGAAGAAGGCGTAAGCGCCCTCCCTCTTGCGGGGCGCAGCCCCGCCCTGCCACCGGGGGCACCCCGGTCCGGGTCCAGGGCGGACAGCGCCTGGTCGCTTCCCGCAGGAAGCGAAATCCCCTAATAAGATGATTTAAAAAAGGCCACCGCCGGGAAACAAAACCGCCTTTTGAAAGGCTGGAAAGGTTTTTCCCGGCAGGCGGTTTTCTCGA
>CAJUFR010000046.1 GCA_910585525.1 uncultured Angelakisella sp. | reverse complement strand
GACCTACACCGCCGAGGATGCCGCCGCCCTGGGCCTGGAGGAGGAGTTCATCGGCGCAAAGGTAAAGATTTACAACAAGATGGTGGACGAGGCCAAGGCCGAGAAGCTGGATATCTCCGCCCGGTACAACAAGTTCGCCGAGGCCGAGGCTTACTTCATCGACCACGCCTTCATCATCCCCTTCGCCGTGAAGAACGACGGCTACTGCGTCAACCTGGTCAGCCCCTTTGACCGTCCCTTCGCCCCCTTCGGCGTCTCCAGCCTTAAGTACAAGGGCGCCAAGCTGCTGGATAAGCCCATGAACCTGGAGGAGTACCAGGCCGCGGCGGAGCAGTGGGACAAGGAGCGGGAAGCCGCCCTGGCAGCCCAATAAGACCCCCCGCGCTGTGTGTTTGAGGAAAAACTGATCCCTTCGCGTTACCCAAGCCGGGCGGGCTCAATGCCCGTCCGGCTTGGGGACTTGCAGCCCCCTTTGCAGGCTGAGCCCCCGGGGCCACCGGTGGCCCCGGGGCCTGAGTCTGCAAGAGCAACCTCCCCGACTCCACCAAGAAAAGGAGCTGTTCCGTTTTGCTGAAGTACGTCGCCAAGCGGCTGGGCCAGGCGGTCCTGACCCTGTTCATCATCATCACCATCATCTTCTGCCTGCTGCGCATGATGCCGGAGGAAGGCTACCTTGGGGCCAACTACGACAAGATGAGCGAGATACAGAAGGAGACCATCCTCACCGAGATGGGCCTGCGGGACCCGCTGCCGGTGCAGCTGCTGAAGTTCTACCAGGGGCTGCTGAAGGGGGACTTCGGCACCTCCTGGATCTACCGTCCCAACGTCGCCATCACCGAGATATTGGCCGACAAGGCCCCCGTCTCCATCCGCATGGGGCTGATGGCCATGGGCATCAGCCTGGTGGCGGGCATCCCCCTGGGGGTGCTGATGACCCGGTTCAAGGGGAACATCCCGGATAAGCTGGGGATGGGCTTTGTGGTGCTGGTGATGGCCATCCCCCAGGCGGTGTACCACCTCTTTATCCAGACCTACCTCACCGACGCCTTCTCCCTCCCCATGCTCTTTAAGGAAGCCAACCTGATGAGTTGGATCCTGCCCACCATCTCCCTCTCCCTTTACAACACCGCCACCTTTGCCCTGTGGATGCGGCGGTACATGGTGGACGAGTTGAACAAGGACTATGTCCGGCTGGCCCGGGCCAAGGGGGTCAAAAATTCGGTCATCATGGCCAGCCATGTTTTCCCCAACGCCTTCGTCCCCCTGATCCAGACCATCCCCACCCTGATCCTCCAGACCGCCATGGGTTCCATCTATGTGGAATCCCTCTACTCGGTGCCGGGGATGGGGGGGCTGCTGGTGGATGTCATCCAGCGGCAGGACAACGCCATGGTCCAGGCCCTGGTGCTCATCTACGCCGCCCTGGGCATCCTGGGGCTGCTGCTGGGGGACCTGATGATGGGCCTGTGTGACCCCCGCATCACCTTTGCAGAGAAAGGAGGCGCTCGCTGATGAAAAAGTTCCTGGACGGCCCGGTGGACCAGGTGACCGAAGGGGTCACCCAAGCCATCGCCGCCGACGCCTTCACCTTTGCCGAGTACGACGAGAGCGCCGGGGAAAAGGTGGCCTGGTCGGATTACTCCTACTGGGGCTCCACCTTCCGCATGTTCTTCAAAAACCGGGTGGCGGTGACCCTCCTTGTGCTGCTGGCCGCCATCCTGCTCTTCACCATCGTGCAGCCCCACCTGCCGGGGCAGCGCCCCGCCACCCTCATCAACAACGACCCGGACACCGGCATGATGCTGATGAACATCCCCCCCAACGACGAGTTCATCTTCGGCACCAACTCCATCGGCCAGGACCTGTGGAGCATGGTCTGGAGCGGCACCCGCACATCCCTCTTTATCGGCTTCGCCGTGGCCTGCTCCGAGATCGTCCTGGGCATCACCATGGGGGTGCTGTGGGGGTATGTCCGGCAGCTGGACCACCTGTTGACCAGCATCTACAACATCGCCGACAACATCCCCCAGACCATCATGCTCATCCTCATCTCCTACATCCTGCGCCCCAGCATGTCCACCATCATCCTGGCCATGTGCCTCACCAGCTGGCTGAAGATGGCCCGGTTCATCCGCAACCAGATCGTCATCATCCGGGACCGGGACTATAACCTGGCCTCCCGGTGCCTGGGCACCCCCACCTGGCGGATCATCGTCAAGAACCTGCTGCCCTATCTGGTCAGCGTCATGATGCTGCGCATCGCCACCACCATCCCGGAGGCCATCGGCAACGAGGTGTTCCTCACCTACATCGGCCTGGGTCTGCCGGTAGCCATCCCCTCCCTGGGCAACCTCATCAACAGCGGACGGGGGCTGCTGATGTACGAATCGCTGCGGTACCAGCTCATCTTCCCGGCGGTGGTGCTCAGCTTCGTCACCGTTTCCTTCTACATCATCGGCAACGCCTTCGCCGATGCCGCCGACCCCAAAAATCACCTGTAAAGGAGGTCTCTCACCATGGCAGAAGCCACAGCGACGGCCCCGGTCATCCTCTCGGTGCGGGACCTGGATGTTAAATTCAACCTCCGGGGGCGGGTCCTCAACGCCATCCGGGGCATCTCCCTGGACCTGTACCAGGGGGAGAGCCTTGCCATCGTGGGGGAATCCGGCTCCGGCAAAAGCGTCTTTACCAAGACCTTTATGGGCCTGCTGGACCAGAACGGCCAGATCGCCGGGGGCCAGATCCTCTACAACGGCATGGACCTTGCCGCCTTTACCACCGAAAAACAGTGGCGGGAGATACGGGGCAGGGAGATCGCCATGGTCCTCCAGGACCCCATGACCAGCCTCAACCCCCTCAAGACCATCGGCAGCCAGATCGGGGAGGCCATCGCCATCCACCAGGGGCTGCGGGGGGCCGCCCTGAAAAGCAAGGTGCTGGAATGTCTCAGTGATGTGGGCATCCCCGACCCGGAGAGCCGGTACGGCCAGTACCCCCACGAGTTTTCCGGCGGCATGCGCCAGCGGGTGGTCATCGCCATCGCCGTGGCCTGCCGGCCCAAGATACTGATCTGCGACGAGCCCACCACCGCCCTGGATGTCACCATCCAGGCCCAGATACTGAGCCTTCTGAAGGACCTGAAAAAGAAATACGACCTTACCACCATCTACATCACCCACGACCTGGGGGTGGTGGCCAACGTGGCCGACCGCATCGCGGTGATGTACGCCGGTGATATCGTGGAGATCGGCAGCTGCGAGGAGGTGTTCTACACCCCCAAGCACCCCTACACCTGGGCGCTGCTGTCCAGCCTGCCCCAGCTGGGCATCAAGGGGCAGGAGTTGTACTCCATCCAGGGGGTCCCGCCCAACCTCTTTACCGAGGTGAAGGGGGACGCCTTCGCCCCCCGGAACCCCCATGCCCTCAAGATCGACTTTGAGGAGCGGCCCCCCTACTTTGAGGTGAGCCCCACCCATAAGGCCCGCACCTGGCTGCTGGACCCCAGGGCCCCCAAGGTGGAGCCGCCGGAGCATATCCGGGAATTGCAGCGAGAGGGGGTAAAGCGCCATGGCGGATAACGGCAGAGAGGTCCTGCTCTCGGTGCGGGATATGGTGGTGGACTTCGGCAGCCACCGGCACCCCTTCCGGGCGGTGGACCATGTAAGTTTCGACATCTATAAAGGGGAGACCTTCGGCCTGGTGGGGGAATCCGGCAGCGGCAAGACCACCATCGGCCGGGCGATCATCCGCATCAACCCCATCTCCGGCGGGGAGGTGCTGTACCAGGGGGAGAGGATCAGCGGCAAGATCAGCCGGGAGAAGGACCGGGAGGTCACCCGGAAGATACAGATGATCTTCCAGGACCCCATGGCCAGCCTCAACGAGCGGGCCAAGGTGGACTATATCGTTTCCGAAGGGCTGTACAACGTCCAGAAGGACCTGACCGAGGCGGAGCGCCGGGAGAGGGTGGAGCGAGCCCTCACCGCCGTGGGGCTGCTGCCGGAGTTTGCCAGCCGGTTCCCCCACGAGTTTTCCGGCGGCCAGCGGCAGCGCATCGGCATCGCCCGGGCCCTTATTATGGGGCCGGAGTTCATCATCGCCGACGAGCCTATCTCGGCGCTGGACGTGTCCATCCGGGCCCAGGTGCTGAACCTGCTGGCGAAGCTACAGAAGGAGCGGGACCTGACCTATCTCTTTGTGGCCCATGACCTTTCGGTGATGCGATTCATCACCGACCGCATCGCCGTCATCCATAAGGGGGTCATCGTGGAGCTGTCGGAGACGGAGAAGCTGTTTGCCCATCCGCTGCACCCCTATACCCGGGCGCTGTTGTCGGCGATCCCGCTGCCTGACCCCATCCGGGAGCGGGAGAAGGTGCTGGAGGTGTACGACCCCGGCTGTCATGATTACAGCAAGGAAAAGCCGGAGTGGGTGGAGATCGAGCCAGGGCATTTTGTAAGAGGGAACAAGCCGGAGTTGGAGCGGTACAGGAAGGTGCTGGAAGCCTGACACGCACCCCTGCGGCGTGCCGCCGCTGTCAAGCCCTGCACGGCTGCTGCGCAGCCTTACCGAAGTACAGGACGATAGTGACTGCCTGGAGACTAAGACTCGATACGGCGGTCGAAAACCAGCCTGCCGCCCCGCACCCGTTATCCTTCAAAACAGCCCCCAGCCACCGGCTGGGGGCGCGTTTTGAAAGCAGAAAAAACGAAAAGGAGACAAAAAATGACCCTGATCCTAGCCTCCCAGTCCCCCCGCCGCCGGGAACTCCTGTCGCTGGTGGCGGAGACCTTCACCTGCCAAACCTCCCAGGCCGATGAATCCCTCCCCGCCGGCACCCCGCCGGACCAGGCGGTGGAAATGCTGTCCCTCCGCAAGGCCCTGGCCGTCCGGGACCAGCTGCCGGACCCGGAAGACCATGTGGTCATCGGCTCGGATACCGTCGTGGCGGTGGACGGCCGGATATTGGGCAAGCCCCGGGATCAGGCGGATTGCCTGGGGATGCTCCAGACCCTCTCCGGCAGGGAGCATGTGGTCCACACCGGGGTCGCCCTGGCATGGGGGGAGAGGAACCGGGTGTTCCGGGAGACCGCCCGGGTGACCTTCTGGCCCCTGACCCGGGAGGAGATGGCCTGGTACGCCGGCACCCCGGAGCCTTACGACAAGGCCGGGGCCTACGGCGTCCAGGGGCTGGGGGCGCTGCTGGTGCGGGAGATACAGGGGGACTATTACACCGTTATGGGCCTGCCGGTGTCCCGTCTCTGGCGGGAATTGGCCGCCTTTGCCCCCGGGAAATTGCCGCTCAGGGGTAATTTGGCGTAAAATTTAAGAAATTGATACAAATTCCGCCGTTTCTTTCCTTGTCTATCGCTTTTGGCTGTGATACAATATGTTGTAACCATTTGCGGACGGCCTGCCGTCTGCCTTAACGACTATCAGCGCCCCGCCCCGGCAAGACTTTTCCCGGGGGGATAACGAGGCGCATATCCATCTATCATCGTATTCGTGAACAGCCGGAGGAGAAAGGGGCGCAGGGAAAAACATGTTTGCTTCCAAAAGCATTGGTATCGACCTGGGTACGGCAAATACCCTGATCTATATGAAGGGCAAGGGCATCATCATGCGGGAACCGTCGGTGGTGGCGGTGGACGTCCGCACCGATGTGGTAAAATACGTGGGACAGGCCGCCAAGGACGTCATCGGCCGGACCCCCGGCTCCATCATGGCCATCCGGCCGCTGAAGGACGGGGTCATCGCCGACTTTGACGTTACCGCCAGCATGCTCCAGTGGTTCTTCCAGAAGAGCATCGGCCGCAACCGCTTCGGCAAGCCCCGGGTGGTCATCTGCATCCCCTCCGGGGTCACCGCCGTGGAGCGCCGGGCGGTGCGGGAGGCCGCCCAGAAGGCCGGGGCAAAGTACGTCCGCATCGTGGAGGAGCCCATGGCCGCCGCCATCGGCGCCGGGCTGCCGGTGGAGGAAGCGGTGGGCAGCATGGTGGTGGACATCGGCGGCGGCACCACCGAGGTGGCGGTGATCTCCATGGGGGGGATCGTGGTCTCCAAGTCGGTGCGGGTGGCCGGGGACGAGTTCGACCAGGCCATCATCGCCTACGTCAAGAAGAAATATAACCTCCTCATCGGGGAGCGCACCGCCGAGAACATCAAGATATGTATCGGCTCCGCCTACCCCTACGAGAACGAGGAGACGGTGGAGATCAAGGGCCGGAACCTGGCCGACGGCTTCCCCAAGAACATCATCCTCACCCCCCAGGAGATCCGGGAGGCGCTGGTGGATTCCATCGTTTCCATCCTGGACGCCATCCGCAGCACGCTGGAAAAGACCCCGCCAGAGCTTTCGGCGGACATCATCGACAGGGGCATCACCCTCACCGGTGGCGGCGCGATGCTCAAGGGGCTGGACCGCCTCATCACCATTGAGACCGGGATGCCGGTCCACATCGCCGAAAACCCTCTGGACTGCGTCGCCATGGGCGCGGGCCGCATCCTGGAGGTCAACTACGAACACAACGAAGCCGTCTCCGACCCCGCCTAGCGGGGTGGCCCCCGCGGGCGGGCCCTGCTCGGCGGCGTGCCGCCGCTGTCAAGCCCTACACGCCCCCTTTGGGGGCTTAGGTTGGGTAGGGCGACAGGTCGTGCCTGGAGTCTTGGTCTCGTTTGCTTGGGGGTCAAGGACTTGTATCGTTTGGTTGCGGATACGGGTTTTTAGGCTCTGATAAAAAGTTGTGCCCGCCGCTGGGGCGGGCGCTCTTTGTATGGGGGAGATGCCCTTTGGGAAAGGAGGTGCCCCCGCCCTGAAAGACTTCTTCAAAACCACCCGCTTCCGGGTGCTGATGGTGGTGGGGGCCATGCTTTTCTCCTTCCTCCTCCGGGCCATCTACACCGGGGGCATCATGCCCTTCCTCTCCAGCACGGGGGGGCTTTTGATGATGCCCCTCAACAGCCTCAGTGTCTCGGTGGGCAACTCCATCCAGGAGCGGTTCGGCCCCTTCCTCTCCGCCGGCAAGGTGGCGGAGGAAAACCGGGCCCTGCGGGCGGAGGTCCAGGACCTGCGGGAGCAGCTGATCGACTACGAATCGGTGAAGATGGAAAACGAGCAGTTCCGTGAACTGCTGGAGATCAAGGAGCGCAACTCCGACTTTCTCTTTGAGCCCGCCACGGTGGTGGGGCGCACCCCCGACGACTGGTTCGGCTCCTTTACCATCGATGTGGGCACCTACCACGGGGTCAGTCTCCGCTGCCCGGTCATCACCAGCGAGGGGCTGGTGGGCATCGTCAGCGAGGTGGGCCACGGCTACTCCAAGGTGCAGACCATCCTGGACGCCTCGGTGAACATCGGCGGGGTGGATATCCAGACGCTGGACACCGGCATCATCAGCGGGGACATGGCCCTGGCCCAGCAGGGCCGGTGCAAGATGGGCTTCCTCCCCCGGGAGAGCGGCGCCACCCTGGGGGACACCATCGTCACCTCCGGCACCGGCGGCCTGCTGCCCCGGGGCCTCATCATCGGGGAGATCCAGCGGGTGGAGATGGAGACCAACGGCCTTTCCCTCTACGCCGTGGTCAACCCCGCCGCCGATATCCAGGGGGCCAAGCAGGTCTTTGTCATCACCGACTTCGGCGGCAAGGACGACGAGACCGCCCAGACCTCCGCCCCGGCGGAGGAGGACCAGGATGGGGAGGAATAGCCGATGCAAAGGACCCGCTTCGTGGTGCTGAAGTTCCTCTTCTACGCCTGTGTGGCGGTGCTGCTGGCGGTGGTCCAGAACACCCCGGGGCTGCTGTCCATCGCCGGGACCAAGCCTATGCTGGTGGCCGCCTTCGCCGTGGCGGTGGCGATGTTCGAGGGGGAGTTCGCCGGGGCCCTGGCCGGGGCCTTCGGGGGGATGCTCTGCGACCTTTTCTCCTACTACCGTTCCGGCTACTACGCCCTCATCTTCTTCGGCTGCTGCCTGGGGGTGGGGCTGCTGGTGCAGGGGTTCATGCGGCCGGTGGTGATGAACTGCTGTCTCTTCACCCTCTGCGCCATGCTCCTTTCCCAGGGGGTGGCCTTTTTCTTCCTGTTCCTTATCCGGGGGTACCCGGGGACGGAGCTGCTGTTCCTGTTCCGCATGCTCCCCATGTGCGGCTACACCGCCGTGATGGCGGCCCCCGCCTTTTTTGCCGTCCGCCGGGCCCATCTGTGGTTCCAGAAAAAGATACTGCCGGAGGGGACCTGACCCCCCCGGCCCAAGAGGTATTCCATATGTCCAATCGAGACGAGCGCGTTCGCTTCTTTATGGTGGGCGGCCTGGTGGGGCTGGTGCTGCTGGCCTTTGTCTACCAGCTGGTGTTTATCCAGATCACCCAGGGGGAGGCCTACAAGCGGAAGGTCACCCAGGGCTACACCCGCACCCAGACGGTGGTGGCCGCCCGGGGGGAGATCGTGGACCGGTACGGCCGCCCCTTCACCACCAACCGCATCAGCCTGGACATCATCCTGGACCAGGCCTACCTGCCGGTGGGGCAGGAGAACCAGGTGATCCTGGAACTGATCCAGCTTCTGGAGAGCCTGGGCCAGGACTGGAACGACGGCCTGCCCATCGGGGAGCCGGAGATCGGCAGCGACGGCATGCCCCACTACCAGTTCCTCCCCGGCCAGGAGAGCCAGGTGGCCAAGCTGAAAAACGACCTGAACGTGGAGCCCTACGCCACCGCCGACGACTGTATGGACTGGCTGTGCAGCCCCTCCTACTACGACCTGGTGCCCCACGACAGCGACAAGGCCGGCCAGCGGGAGTGGGCGGAGGACCCCTCCATCCAGCGGAAGCTGGCGGGGGTGCGGTACGAGATGGCCCAGCAGAACTTCGGGTACAAAAATAACTACATCTTCGCCACCGATGTCAGCAACACGGTGGCCACCCACGTCCAGGAGCGGCGGTACGCCCTGCCCGGGGTGGATGTCATCCAGAGCACCGTCCGGGAGTATTCCGACGGCACCCTGGCCCCCCACATCATCGGCATCACCAGCCCCCTGTACCAGGAGGACAAAGCCGCCCTCCAGGAGCAGGGCCTGTGGTGGAGCGAGGACAACCAGCAGGGCTACCGGGCCAACGACACCATCGGCCGCAGCGGCATCGAGGGGGCCTATGAGGAACTGCTGCGGGGGAAGAACGGGGAGCGGCAGATCACTCTGAACGCCCAGCACCAGGTGGTGGAGGTCACCGAGACGGTCCCCCCCACCCCCGGCCACACCGTGGTCCTCACCCTGGACCGGGAATTGCAGAAGGTGACCCAGACCGCCCTGGCGGACCAGATCGCCCTGCTGCAAAAAAACACCACCATCAACGAGGGCAAGGACGCCAGCGCCGGGGCCGCCGTCTGCGTGGCGGTCAAGACCGGGGAGATACTGGCCGCCGCCACCTACCCCAGCTACGACAACAGCCGCTACTACCAGGACTACCAGCAGCTTTCCCGCCAGGACCCGGAGCCGCTGCTGAACCGGGCCACCATGGGGGTGTACCGCCCCGGCTCCACCTACAAGCCCTGCGTTGCCACCGCCGGTCTGGCGGAGGGGGTCATCGGCGCCGACGAGACGGTGCTCTGCACCGGCGTCTACACCCGGCTGGCCCCTTACACCCCACGCTGTCTTTACGTCAACGGCAACATCGACGTGCGCCACGCCCTCCAGGTCTCCTGCAACATCTTCTTTTACGAGACCGGCTGGCGGCTGGGCATCGACCTGCAAAACGAGTACGCCAAGCACTTCGGCCTGGGCAGCGCCACCGGCATCGAGGTGGTGGAGGCCCGGGGCCAGCTTTCCAGCCGGGCAACCCGGGAGGCGGTGGGGGAAACCTGGAACAACGGCGATATCATCCAGTCGGCCATTGGCCAGCTGGACCACGGCTTCACCCCGGTGCAGCTGGCGGGGTATACCGCCACCCTGGCCAACGACGGGGCCCGGATGCAGCTGCACCTGGTCAAGCAGGTGACCACCTACGGCTTCGAGGAAGTGGTGGAGGAGACCCAGCCCCGGGTGGCCGACCAGGTCCCCGCCGGGAAAGAGGTGTTCCAGGTGGTGCGGGAGGGGATGGTGGCCGCCAGCCGCCCCGGGGGCACCTCCGCCGCAAGCTGGCTGGACTTCCCCTATACCGTGGCCTCCAAGACCGGCACCCCGGAGAGCCTGGATAACCTCACCTCCACCTACATCTGCTACATGCCGGCGGAGGACCCGGAGATCGCCATCGCCGTGGTCATCGAGGACGGCGGCCAGGGCTACACCGGCGCCCCGGTGGCCCGGAAGATGGCCGACCAGTATTTCTTCGGCGGTCTGGGCGCCGAGCAGGTCACCGCCCCCGGCACCCTGCTGCCCTAGCGGCGTGCCGCCGCGGTCCTGCCCTGCACGGCCTTCGGCCTTACCTTCTGCAAAATTTTTATGCGAGTGCCTGGAGTCTTGGGCGGTTTTATGATATAATGTATGTGATACGACCATTTTTGCCGCTTGGGCGGCGGGGGGAGAAGTAAAAGAAAGGGAAGTGTGACATTTCATGGCGACGAGAAGCAAGGTCAAGGTGCTGGGCACCACCTATTATATCACCACTTCCGGGAGCGAGGAGCAGATGCGCCACATCGAGGAGCAGCTTAACGATCAGCTCACCGGCATCCTGGAGCAGCGGCCCAGCCTTTCCACCCTGGACGCCGTGGTGATCCTCTGCCTGAATCTGATGGACCAGCTTACCGAGACCGAGTCCTCTACCGACCGGATGCGGGAGCAGCTGAGCCAGTACCTGGAGGACGCCGCCAAGGCCCGGATGGAACTGGAGGACCAGCGCCGCCAGAACGAGCGGCTGACCCAGGAGTTGGAGGACGAGCGCCGCCTCTGCACCCAGTTCCGGCAGGAGTTGGAGAAGCAGAAGCGCCAGTTCGACCGGGCCCGGATGGAACTGAGCCGCCTGAGCCTGGATGAGGAGCAGTAAATGACAAAAAAACCACAGCTGCTGGCCCCCGCCGGGGGACGGGAGCAGCTTATCGCGGCGGTGCGCAGCGGCGCTGACGCCGTTTACCTGGGGGCCGGGGGCTTCAACGCCCGGGCCGGGGCGGAAAACTTCGGGGATGGCGCCCTGCGGGACGCCGTCGCCTACTGCCACGGCCGTGGCGTGCGGGTCCACGTCACCCTGAACACCCTGGTCACCGACCGGGAGACCTCCGCCCTGCTGGACCAGCTGGAGGAGATCGCGGAGAGCGGCGCCGACGCCGTCATCGTCCAGGACCTGGGGGTGGCCGCCATGGCCCGCCGGTGCTGCCCCGAACTTCCCCTCCATGCCAGCACCCAGCTTTCCATCCACAACGCCGCCGGAGCCCGGGCCATGAAAGACCTGGGCTTTTCCTGCATCGTGCTGGCCCGGGAACTGACCGGGACCGAGATCGCCGCCCTCCACCGGGAGGCGGGGGAGGAACTGGAACTGGAGGCCTTCGTCCACGGGGCGCTGTGCATGAGCCTTTCCGGCCAGTGCTACCTTTCCGCCATGCTGGGGGAGCGCAGCGGCAACCGGGGGCGGTGCGCCCAGCCCTGCCGGCTGGACTTCCGTTCCCCCCACGGCCGGGAGTACGCCCTCTCCCTCAAGGACCTGTCCCTCATCCCCCGGATGGAGGAACTGGCGGGGACCGGGGTGACCTACCTGAAGATCGAGGGGCGGATGAAGCGGCCGGAGTACGTGGCCGCCGCCACCGCCGCCTGCCGGGCCGCCCTGGACGGCCAGCCCTACGATATGGAGACGTTGCAGGCGGTCTTTTCCCGCAGCGGCTTCACCGACGGCTACTTTGCCGGCAAGCGGGATATCTCTATGTTCGGCTGGCGGCGGAAGGAGGACGTCACCGCCGCCGCCGGGGTCCTAAAGGAACTGGAGGCCAGCTACCGGGCCGAACTGCCCCGGGTGCCGGTGGAGATGACCGTCTCCATCCGGGAGGACCAGCCGGTCTCCCTGGTCATTACCGACGGGAAGCGGGAGGTGACGGTGACCGGCCCGGCACCGGAAAAGGCCCGGAACCGCCCCACCGACGAGGCCCTTTGCCGCCGGGGGCTGGAAAAGACCGGGGGCACCCCCTTCCGGCTGGACCGCCTGCGCTGCCACATCGGGGAGGGGCTGATGGTCCCGGTCTCCACCCTCAACGGCCTGCGGAAGGAGGGACTGGAGCAGCTGCTGGCCCGGCGGGAGGAGATCGTCCCCCACCCCTTCCGGCGGCCGGAGGAGGACCTTACCCTCCACATCAAGACGCTGGACCTGCGGTATCCCCAGCTGCGGGTGCGGCTGGAGCGGGTGGAGCAGCTTACCGACGCTGTCGCCAAGCCCGCCGCCCTGGTCATCCTGCCGGTGGAGGAGATCGCCGCCCACCGGGAACTGATCCGCCGGATGGGGGAAAAGCTGGTGGCGGAACTGCCGGTACTGCTGGCCCCCGGGGAGGAACCGGGGATGATGGCGATGCTGGCGGAACTGAAAAAGGAGGGGCTGGACAAGGCCCTCTGTCCCGGGCCGGGGCAGGTGTATCTGGCCAAGGAGGCGGGGCTGCGGGCCTACGGGGACTACGGCCTGAACGTGATGGGCTCCCACGCTATCAGGACCTGCCGGGAACTGGGGGTGGAGGACCTGACCCTCTCCTTCGAGGTGAACCTCCGCCAGGGGGCGTCGCTGGGGGACTACCTGCCCTACGGCGTTATCGCCTACGGCTACCTGCCGCTGATGACCTTCCGGGTCTGCCCGGCCCAGGGGGAACGGGGATGCGGCCGGTGTTCCGGCCAGACCACCCT
Organism: uncultured Angelakisella sp.; assembly: GCA_910585525.1. GTDB lineage: Bacteria > Bacillota > Clostridia > Oscillospirales > Ruminococcaceae > Angelakisella. The sequence continues at coordinate 4,113 of CAJUFR010000046.1, read as the reverse complement.
TACCGACCGGTTGGGAAAGCGGTTCCCACTGGTCTGCCGGGGAAAGAAGTACAGCCAGCTGCTGAACACGGTGCCCCTTTACCTGGGGGACAAGAGCCAGACGCTGGAGGGCTACCGCCACGCCACCCTGCGCTTTACGGTGGAAAGCCCCGCCCGGGTGGCCCGGGTGGTGCAGCTGTGGCAGGAAGGCGCCCTGCTGCGGGAGGACCGGACCAACGGCCTGTACTTCCGGGAGTTGAAGTAAAGGGGCGGTCTGCCGCCTGGTCACCCGGCCTGGTGGGCGCTTCGCTCTTCTACCTCCTGGGTGAGGATGTCCACGATATACTCTTCACGGGTCTGGCCGTTGGTGCAGAGCGCATCGATGCTTTCGATGAGGTCATTGTCCAGGTCGATGATGAGGAGCACCCTTTTGCCGTTTCCCATAGTGTTGACCTCCTATGAAATCGAGTTTATAGTGTTATTATAATTTCCTCGAGGAAATTAGTCAAGAGGAGAACCCTATTTTTATGGAATATTCTGACAAGATATTGGCGTTGATGAAACAGAAAGGGATCACGGCGTATCGGGCAGCCAAGGACACCGGTATCACGGCCAGCCAGTTCAGTAAATGGCGGAAAAACCCCACCTCCCGCATCACCTCGGAGAACCTGGCCAAGATGGCGGAGTACCTGGGCTGCCCGGTGGATGTGCTGGTGGGGAAGTCCATCCTGAAGGTGAAGCGGCTCTGTCCCGGGGCGAAGCTGCCCCGGCGGGCCACCCCCGGCAGCGCCGGGCTGGACCTGTCCGCCGCCATCGACGCCCCGGTGGAGGTCCGCCACGGGGAGGTGGCCAAGATCCCCACCGGCATCGCCATCCAGCTGGACCCCGGGTATGTCTGCCTGGTCTTTGGCCGCAGCGGCCTGGCGGTGAAGCAGGGGGTGGCCCCGGTCAACGCCGTGGGGGTGGTGGACAGCGACTACCGGGGGGAGTTGACGGTGTTCCTCACCTGCCACAAGGAGCAGGGCTACACCGTCCGCCCCGGGGAGCGCATCGCCCAAATGGTCATCCTGCCGGTGGCCATGGCCGAACCGGTGGAGGTGGAGGAACTGGACGAGACCCTGCGGGGGGAAGGGGGCTTCGGCTCCACCGGCGCGGAGTAGCGGAGTAGCCTCCGCGGGCGTGCCCTGCCCGGCTGCTGCGCAGCCTTATGCGGGTGCAGGGCGATAGCGGGTGCCTGGAGTCTTAGAGTTGCTTTATGGGGGGTGTGCTATGCCGATCCAGAAGAAAAAACTTCCCTTGTTGCAAAGGCTGCTGCTGGCCGAGACCGACGAGGACCACGGCATGACCATCGACCACATCATCCGTGCCCTGGGCCGCCAGGGGGTCACCGCCGAGCGGAAGAGCATCTACCACGACCTGGACACCCTGCGGGAGTGCGGGATGGACGTGGTGTCGGCCCGCCAGGGGAGCAGCACCGTCTATTTTGTGGGGGAGCGGGAATTCCAGCTGCCGGAATTAAAGCTGCTGGTGGACGCCGTCCAGTCCTCCCGGTTCATCACCCGGCACAAAAGCGAGCAGCTGATCCGCAAGCTGGAGCAGCTTACCAGCCGCCACCAGGCAAAGCAGCTACAGCGTTCGGTCTACGTCTGGGGCCGGGCAAAGACCACCAATGAGCGCATCTACCTGAACGTGGACGCCATCCACACCGCCATCGCCTGCAAGCGGAAGATCGCCTTCCGGTACTTCCGCTACGGGCCGGACCGGAAGAAGGTGCTCCGGGGGGGTGGCGGGGAGTATCTGGTCAGCCCCTACGCCCTCACCTGGGGGGAGGACAACTACTACCTCATCGGCCACTACCCCAAGTACGGCATCACCAACTTCCGGGTGGACCGGATGGAGCGGATACGGGTGGTGGAGGACCGGGTCCTGCCGGAGAAGGAGGCCGCCGGGGGCGGGGAACTGGACCTGTCCCAGTACAGCATCCACACCTTCGGGATGTACAACGGCCCCCTGCGCCAGCTGGACATCCGGTTCGATGACCGCCTGGCGGATGTGGTGCTGGACCGGTTCGGGGACAGCGCCTTCCTGGCCCCGGGGGATGACGGCACCTTTACCGCCACGGTCCGGGTAAAGATCAGCCCCATCTTCTTCGGCTGGCTGATGAACTTCGGCACCCAGGCCAAGATACTTTCCCCCGCCGATGTGGCCGGGCAGTTCGCCCAGGCCGCCCGGGCGGTGGCGGAGCAGTACGACGAAAAAGACCCGTTGGTGACGTAGCAGAACAAGGCAGCGCCCCGGAGAGGATATCTCCGGGGCGCTGGTCCTGTGCAGTTATTTTAAAGGTATCTCCACCCCGTCCAGGACGAGGGCGGACACCTGCTGGGGGTCGATGAGGGGCAGGAAGGTGGCGACGCAGTCCTTTTCCCCGCTACTGGTGGCCCAAACGGGGATGGCCTCCCCCGCCTGGTCCTTTATCTCCAGCAGCACCGCGCCGATGGCGGGGGTGCCCCCGGTAGCGAAGTCCACCCGGCGAAGGATGTGTTCATCGCCGGACAGCCGTATCAGCATGGACAGGGGGCCCACCTCTACCTGTTCCACCGTAACATCACCCTTGATGAAGCCCCGCTCCACCTGGAGGGTGGTCCTCGGGCGGTAGGTGGTCATCTCGTCCTGGTAATCCAGCCAGAAGGGGAGTTCCCATTCCAGCTGGGATAGGCACTCCTCCCGGTCATTCCCCTTCTCCTCCGGGTCGAACCACACCACCTTGAGGCCGGATGCCTTCAAGGTGCCCTTAGCGCCCCGCAGGTCCCCGTCCATCTTCATATCCACCAGGAAGGAGATCTTGTTATCGGTCTTGTCCGGGTCCTCCAAAGGGGTGGACCAACTCCAGCTGCCGCTGTGCTTCTTCTGAAATTCCAGGAGACACATGTCCAGCCGGTAGTAGTCAGCGTCCAGCACCGTCCCCTCCGGGGCGGTAAGGTCCAGCAGCAGGTAGGCGCAGTTCCGGTCCCCCACCGCCTGGTTCACCGTCAGGGTCCAGCCCTCCGACTCCCGGGAGGTCTGGATGGAGGTGCCCCCCACCCCCTGGACCTGGTCCCCCTTGGCCCCCAGTTCCCTGGCAAGGCCCTTGTCCATCTGGAACCAGGCGGCGGCGCTCGCCACCACCGCCCCGGCGCAGAGGACACCGGCCATGAGCAGTAACGCCATATTCCTTTTTTTCATCGTCCCTTCCTCCTTCTTCTCCACAGGGGGCAGCCCCGCCCTGGCAAGAGCCAGGGCCAGCACCCGCTCCGCCTCCCCCGGGGGCAGCGCCCCCGGCTCCAGCAGCCCCTCCGTCCCCTCCGGCAGAGGGGAACGCTCCAACAGTTCCCGTATGGTCACAGGTCCACCCCCCTTTCCATGAGTTTCTCCCGGAGACGCCGACGGCCCCGGTCCAGCCGGTGCTCCACCGCCTTGGGGGTGGTGCCCAGCCGGGCGGCGATCTCCTTCACCGCCTGGTAGAGGTAGTACCGCCGGATAAAGATCTCCCGGTCCGGCGGCGGCAGTTCCTCCACCGCCTGGCGCAGCAGCCGGGCGTTCTCCCGCTCCGCCGCCTGGTCGGCGGGGTCGGTGTCATCCCCGGGCAGCCGCTCATCCAGTTCCTGGAAGGGGAGGACCCGGCCCAGCTTCCGCCGCCGCTCCAGGGCGGTGCGCCGTGCGATGCCATAAAGCCAGGCGGAAAGGGGCCGCTCCGGGTCGTATCTGTCCAGCCCCTTCCACAGGGCAACAAAGCTGTCGGCCACCGCCTCCTCCACCTCCTGCCGGTCCTCCGGCCCCAGGATGGCGGCGCAGATGGTCTTGACCGGGGCCCCGTACCGGGCCATGGCCTCCGCCATCCCCCGGGAGGGGTGGTTTTTTAACAGCAGCGCCAGCTGCCGGTCGTTGGGCTCCGTCACGCCGCCCCCTCCTTCCGCCGCATCGTTCTGCCCCCATTTTGCCCCAAAAGCGGGGTCTTTTCAAGGGGGCCGCTGAAAGGTCCTTTCACCCTACAGTTGGGAGGTGGGAGGGAAAATCCCCCGCCTTTTTCGGAAAAAATTTTTCTCGCAGCGAAAAACCCTCTTTAGAAGCAGGGCCTGTCGGTCAAGAGGGGGAAAA
>CAJUFR010000045.1 GCA_910585525.1 uncultured Angelakisella sp. | reverse complement strand
GACCACGGCGGCAAAGGCCTGGATCCCCTTTTCCAGCAGGCCCCCCAGGAGAAAGGCGGCGATGACCAGCAGGACAGAGGAAAGGTAGGTGCCCATGTTCAGGGTGAGTTGGGCGTTTTTGGCCTTGGCCACCTTCACCACAAAGATGCCCAGGATGGAGGCCAGGATGCCCGCCGCCACCAGCCCCAGGACGTAGGGCAGTGCCTGGTTGCCGCCCCAGACCACCGCCAGCAGCAGGGCGGAGACGATGCAGCCCACATAGCTTTCAAAGAGGTCGCTGCCCATCCCGGCCACGTCCCCCACGTTGTCCCCCACATTGTCGGCGATGACGGCGGGGTTGCGGGGGTCGTCCTCCGGGATGCCGGCCTCCACCTTGCCCACCAGGTCCGCGCCCACGTCGGCGGCCTTGGTGTAGATGCCGCCCCCCACCCGGCAGAAGAGGGCGATGGAACTGGCCCCCAGGGAAAAGCCGGTGAGGACATTCAAGTTCCCCGGGTTCAGCAGGTAGACGCTGGAGACCCCCAGGGCCCCCAGCCCCACCACCATCAGCCCCATCACCGACCCGCCGGAGAAAGCGGCCCGGAAGGCGGGCTCCAGCCCCTGGCCGGCGGCCTGGGCGGTGCGGGTGTTGGCGGCGGTGGCGGCCCGCATGCCGCAGTACCCGGCGATCACCGAAAACAGCGCCCCCATGACAAAGGCCAGGGCGGTGGGCAGCCCCAGGCCGGGGATGACGGCCAGCGCCACCGCCAGCGCCGCCACGAATACCGCCAGCACCATGTACTGGCGGCGCAGATAGGCCATGGCGCCGCTTCGGATGAAGCCCCCGATCTCGGCGATGCGGGGGTCGGTGACCGGCATCCTGCGGATATCCATCCCCTGGAGCAGGGCGAAGGCGATGGCTGCCACCGCCGCAAGGACCAAGCTGATCTCCATAAAAGATGACCTCACTTTCCTGTCTTATATATAGGTATGATCTCCCTTTGGACAAACAAAAAAAGGTGTATCCCGCCCCCGGAAGGGGTACGGAAAGACCTTTTTATTTATGATAGCACGTTCCGGTGCCGTTTACCACTATTTTGAATATAAAATTTTTTATGACTGATATCATTACAATTTATGAGTGATATCCTTTTGTTTTCTGTCCACCCGGCATAAGGATGTAGGGTAGGGGAGAGGGGTCTTTTTTAAAAATGCAAGTTTGAAAAGCAAATCCTGCAAAATAGGGCGGCAAAAATCGTCCTCATATGACATACAGATGTGCAAGAATATGTACACCGGTGGAAATCACGCAAAATGATGCAAGAAGTTTTCATGTGGTAAAGTAGAAAATCGGACCTGCATCACCCCGGAAACTGTACAAATAGCAAAATGTCTGACGGACAAGGAAAAAGTGATTGCATTTTGTGCGGAGATAGATTATAATGAAGTGCAATACATGGAGCCGGTATAAAAACAGATTTCCGTGTATGGCGGAAAAACCGCCTGGGGCAGCACCCGAGGGCGGCGCCCCGAAATAACTTCGACAGGAGGACCTAGACCATGAAGAAATTATTGGCAGCTGTACTCTGTTTGATCTTGACCGCTTCCCTGGTGGCTGGCTGCTCCAGCGCCCCGGCCCCCGGCAGCGGTTCCGGTACTCCCGCCCCCGGCGGCAGTTCCACCCCGGCGGCCTCCGGTTCCGATACCGTGAAGATCGGCATCTTTGAGCCCGCCTCCGGCGAGAACGGCGGCGGCGGCAAGCAGGAGGTGCTGGGCATCCGGTACGCCCACAGCCTGGTCCCCACCGTGGAGGTAGGGGGCAAGACCTACAAGGTGGAACTGGTGGAGGTGGATAACCAGTCCGATACCTCCAAGGCGGTCACCGCCGCCCAGTCCCTGGTGGGCTCCGGCGTCTCGGTGGTGCTGGGCTCCTACGGCTCCGGCGTCTCCATCGCCGCCGGCGAGATCTTCCGGGAGGCCAAGGTCCCGGCCATCGGCGTCTCCTGCACCAATCCCCAGGTGACCCTGGGCAACGATTACTACTTCCGCATCTGCTTCCTGGACCCCTTCCAGGGCACCGTCATGGCCAGCTTCGCCCAGTCCAAGGGCGCCAAGAAGGCCTTCGTCATCACCCAGCTGGGGGATGACTACTCCACCGGCCTGGGCAACTACTTCAAGACCGCCTTTGAGGCCGCCGGCGGCGCCGTGGTCACCGGCGAGTTCCAGACCGGCGAGGTGGACTTCAACGCCATCCTGGCCAACGCCAAAAACGAGAACGTGGATGTCATCTTCGCCCCCTCCTCCATCGCCACCGCCCCCCTGATCATCCAGCAGGCCCGCCAGCTGGGCATCACCTGCCCCATCATGGCCGGTGACACCTGGGAGAACACCTCCATCATCGAGAACGCCGGCGCTGACACCAGCGAGGTCTATATCTCCACCTTCTTCGACGAGAACGACTCCAGCAGCACCATCGCCAAGGACTTCGTCACCGGCTACAAGGCGTGGCTGGCCGCCGATCCCCAGAACCTCACCAACAACGGCGGCAACGACGGCGTGGCGGCGGTGTCCGCCCTGGGCTACGACGCCTACATGACCGCCATCGAGGCCATCAAGGCGGCGGGCGCCGTGGACGCGGCCTCCATCCAGGCGGCGCTGCCCGGCGTCTCCTACGACGGGGTCACCGGCGGCCTCACCTTTGACGGGAACGGCGACGCCAACAAGAACATGGCCTACATCAAGACCATCGAGAACGGCGCCTTCAAGTTCATCCAGACCCAGACCGTCTCTTAAAAATTTACCGGACCCGGGAAAGGACACGGCGGGGAGCAGGCCTGCCCCCGCCGTGTCCCTTTTCCTGTCCGCGGGATAGGGGGTGACCAGATGGAAAGGGAACTGGCCCACCACCTGCTGACGATGCACAGCGGGCGGCTGGGCGCCTTTGTGGAGGGTTACCGGTTCGTCCTGCGGTACCGCCCCGGGGACCGGGGGGAACTGCGCAGAAGGTTCGACGAGGTCATCGACTGCCTGCGGGCGCTGGAGGATGAATTCCGCCGCCCTGTCCTGCCACGGCAGCTGATGGCCGACCTGAACCAGCTGCTGATGGGGGGCATCCTTGCCATGGGCCGGGAGGGCGCCGTCCCCGAGGTGCGTGTCTTTACCGAGATACTGGCCGAGACGGTCACCGCCCTGCTGGAGAACAACTCCCGCCCCTTTGAGGCCTACGACCGTTACCAGGAAAACTACAGCGACAGGCTGTCCCCATAACTGGAGGTGTGTTTACCCTATGGATCAAATGTCCTACGTCATGCAGCAGCTGCTCACCGGCGTGTCGGTGGGGGGGCAGTACGCCCTCATCGCCATCGGCTACACCATGGTGTACGGCATCCTGCGGCTCATCAACTTTGCCCACGGCGATATCTTTATGATGGCGGGCTTTTTCATGGTCTACCTTTCCGCCACCATGCCCATCTATATCTCCATCCCGGCGGTGCTGCTGCTTACCGTGGCGCTGGGGGTGCTGGTGGAGCGGGTGGCCTACAAGCCGCTGCGCACCGCCCCCCGGATGTCCATTATGATCTCCGCCATCGGGGTCAGCTACCTGTTGCAGAACTTCGCCACCTACTACACCGGCGGCCTGCCCCAGAAGTACCCAACCATCCCCTGGATCGGGGACAACGTCACCTTCGCCGGGGTGGCCACCTCCCGGGTGACGCTGCTGACCCCGGTGCTGACCCTGGCACTGGTCATCGGCCTGGTGGCCCTCATCCGGTACACCAAGGTGGGGATGGCCATGCGGGCGGTGTCCAAGGACTTTGAGACCGCCCAACTCATGGGCATCAACATCAACGGGGTCATCAGCATGACCTTCGTCATCGGCTCCTTCCTGGCCGGGGTGGGGTCGCTGCTCTTCTTCTCCAAGTACCCCACCGTCACCCCCACCATCGGGGCGATGCCGGGATTAAAGGCCTTTGTAGCGGCGGTGTTCGGGGGCATCGGCTCCATCCCCGGGGCGGTGATCGGGGCATTCCTCATCGGCATCTGCGAGAACATCATCAAGTCCATGGGCTTCCCCACCTTCAGCGACGCCTTTACCTTCGTCCTCCTCATCATCGTGCTGATCGTGCGGCCCACCGGCCTGTTTGGCGAAAAAGCGACGGAGAAGGTGTAAGGGTATGAAAAAGATGAAACGAGAGACCATCCTGCCCGCTGCCCTGGTGCTGGCGCTTTTCGCGGGGCTGTTTATCCTGGAGCGGGTGCTGCCCGCCTCCTCCACCCTCTTTGTGGTGCTGAAGAAGGGGGCCATCTACGCCCTAGTGGCGGCCTCCATGAACCTGCTCAACGGCTTCACCGGGCTGTTCTCCCTGGGCCAGGCGGGGTTCATGCTCATCGGGGCCTACACCTACGCCGTCTTTACCATCCCGGCGGAGATGAAGCCGGTGGTCTACCAGTATTATGACCACGCCATCGGCTTCACCCTGCCGGTGCCGGTGGCCATCCTGCTGGCCGGGGTGATGGCGGCGCTGTTCGCCGCCCTCATCGGCCTGCCGGTGCTGAAGCTGAAAAGCGACTACCTGGCCATCGCCACCCTGGGCTTTGCGGAGATCATCCGGGCGGTGATCCAGTACGACAAGCTGGGTCCCATCACCAACGGCTCCAATATGCTCAAATCCTACCCCAAGTTCAGTTCGGTGCTGTTCCCCTTCACGGTGGCGGGGGTCTGCATCGCCATCATCCTGCTGCTCATCAATTCCTCCTACGGCCGGGTGTTCAAGGCCATCCGGGACGACGAGATCGCCGCCGAGGCCATGGGGGTGAACCTGTTCCGGCACAAGGAACTGGCCTTTGCCATCAGTTCCTTTTTCGCCGGTATCTCCGGGGCGCTGCTGGCCATGTTCCAGTCCACCGTCCAGGCCAGCGCCTTCAAGTCCTCCATGACCTACGAGATATTGCTCATCGTGGTCATCGGCGGCATCGGCTCCATCAGCGGTAGCGTCATCGCCTCCTTCCTCTTTGTGGCGTGCAGCGAATGGTGGCTCCGCTTTTTGGACACCGAGATGTTCATCGGCTCCTTCCAGGTCCCCTTCCTCCGTTCCGGCTTCCGCATGGTGGTCTTTTCGGTGGTCATCATGGTGATGGTGCTGTTCTACCGCAAGGGCATCATGGGGGACCGGGAACTGTTCCAAAAACGGCGGGATAACAAGGCGAAGGGGGTGCGGTGATGGCGGACAACGTGCTGCACGTAGAGCATATCACCATGCAGTTCGGCGGCGTGGTGGCGGTGAACGACCTGACCCTGGACGTGGACCAGGGGGAGATCGTCGCCCTCATCGGCCCCAACGGGGCGGGCAAGACTACCGCCTTCAACTGTGTCACCGGGGTGTACGAGCCCACCAACGGCCTGGTGTCCTTCCGGGGGCAGCCCATCATCCAGAACCACCCCCAGGGCAAGATGCGGGCCCAGTACGCCGGGGAGCACGGGGACCTGTACAAGACCGCCATGGTCAAGACCCCGGACCAGATCACCCGGCTGGGCATCGCCCGGACCTTCCAGAACATCCGCCTTTTCGGCAACCTGACGGTGTTTGAAAACGTCCTCATCGCCAAGCACATGCGGGCCAAGCAGAACGTCCTTTCCGCCACCTTCCGCCTCAACTACAGGGAGGAGGAGCGGATGCGCCGGGAGGCCATGGAACTGCTGGAGATACAGGGGATGGCCCACCTCCGGGACGAGACGGCGTCCTCGCTGCCCTACGGTCTCCAGCGCAGGGTGGAGATCGCTCGGGCCCTGGCCACCGACCCCACCCTGCTGCTGCTGGACGAACCGGCGGCGGGGATGAACCCCCAGGAGACCCAGGAACTCACCGAATTCATCGTCCGCATCAAGGACCAGTACCACCTCTCGGTGTTCATGATCGAGCACCACATGGACCTGGTGATGCAGATATCCCAGCGCATCTACGTCCTGGACTTCGGCAAACTCATCGCCCAGGGGACGCCCAGGGAGGTCCAGAACGACCCGGAGGTCATCAAAGCGTATTTGGGGGTGGCGGACAATGCTTAAAGTGGAGAAACTCCAGGTGAACTACGGCGGCATCCAGGCGGTTCGGGATGTCTCCTTTGAGGTGCCGGAGGGGAAGATCATCACCCTCATCGGGGCCAACGGGGCGGGGAAGTCCACCACCCTGCGGTCCATCATCGGCCTGGTCCCCGCCGCCGGGGGGTCCATCCTCTACAACGGGGAGGAAATGCGGGGAAGGACCACGGCGGAGATCGTGGCCAAGGGGGTGACCCTGGTGCCGGAGGGCCGCCGGGTGTTCCCCGACCTGACGGTGGCGGAGAACCTGCGCATCGGGGCCTACCTGCGCAAGGACGACCTGAAGGGGGACCTGGACTGGGTCTACAGCCTCTTCCCCCGGCTGAAGGAGCGGCACTGGCAGGCGGCGGGAACGCTGTCCGGCGGCGAACAGCAGATGCTGGCGGTGGGCCGGGCGCTGATGAGCCGCCCCAAGCTGGTGATGATGGACGAACCCTCCCTGGGCCTTGCCCCCATCGTGGTGCAGCAGATCTTCGAGATCATCCGCAAGATCAACCAGGAGGGGGTGACGGTGCTGCTTATCGAGCAGAACGCCAACATGGCCCTCCACGCCGCCGACGTGGGCTACGTCATGGAGACCGGCGCCATCACAAGGCACGGCCCCGGCAAGGAACTGCTGGAGGACGAGAGCATCCGGGCGGCCTACCTGGGGAAATAGCAGCACCCAAAAAAGCCCTTGCCGGTTTTTAGCCGGCAAGGGCTTTAGGCTGTCGAAAAACTCTCCCCAGAAGCAGGGTCTGCCGGTAAGGGCTTTTTTTGGCGCTATCCCCGCACCGGGCCGGCCTGTTCCTCCGCCGTCACCGAGTGGGTGAGCCAGGCGTTGCCGCCGATGACGCAGCCGTCCCCGATGACGGTATTGCCCCCCAGTACCGTTGCGTTGGCGTAGATGACCACGTGGCTGCCGATATCCGGGTGGCGCTTGCCCCCCTTGATGGGGTTGCCGTCCTCGTCCTCCGGGAAGCTCTTGGCCCCCAGGGTGACCCCCTGGTACAGCTTGACATAGCTGCCGATGGTGCAGGTCTCCCCGATGACCACCCCGGTGCCGTGGTCGATGAAGAAGTGGTCCCCGATGGTGGCCCCTGGGTGGATGTCGATGCCGGTGCGCCGGTGGGCGTGCTCGGTCATCATCCGGGGCAGCAGCGGCACCCCCATGACAAAGAGGGGATGGGCCAGCCGGTAGACGGTCACCGCCTCAAAGCCGGGGTAGGCCAGCAGCACCTCCTCCTCCGACCGGGCCGCCGGGTCGCCCAGGTAGGCCGCCCGGATGTCGGTGCGCAGCAGCGCCGCCGTCTCCCCCAGGCCCTCCATGTACCGCACCGCCGTTTCCTCGGCGGCGGTACCCTCCGGCAGCACCCGGCGGCAGAGACGGTAGAGCAGCAGCGCCGCGTGGCGCAGCCGCTCCGCCGAGGCCGCCCGGGGCAGTTCCACCGCCCCCTCCCCCCCAAAGACGGAGGGGTAAAGGGCGGAGCGCAGCAGCCGGATCAACTCCGCCACCTCGTCCTCGATGCCCGGCCCCCCGTAGATGCCGGCCCAAAAGCCCGGGCCGTCCTGCTCCCCCAGGGTCTGGGCCAGGCGGTGGGCCTTCCCCTCCGCCCAGTCCCGGACCGACTGGGGCACCTCCCCGGTGTACGCTCTCTCCTGTTCTGTCATGGATGACACGCCCCTTTCCCCGGGGGCTGTCCCCCGGCGCTGTTTATCGTTGTACTATTATACTAGATACGCCGCCGTTTGGCGATACCCATTCGCCATGATATGCCCGCCCACAGGCCGGTGTCACCGGATGGCGCAGATTTTTCGGCTCCAAGGCTTGCTTTTGGGGATGGATTGGAATATAATACACCTTGTGCATGTCCCGGGGGATGGCGTGCCCTTTTTTTGGCCCCGCCCGGGAAGATATTCAGCATGGGAGGACTCCTGATGAGAAAAAAGAAAAGCTGGCCCTTTTTCGTTGTCGTGATCCTGATCCTGGTCGCGGCATACTTCACCTTCTTCGGCTTCCGGCTCACCTATGGTGACATCACCAACACCTACATCAAGGGCGCGTCGGATATCCGCTGGGGCATCGACATCCGGGGCGGCGTGGACGCCACCTTTACCCCCGCCGACGGCTACGACGCCTCCCCGGAGGAGATGAACGCCGCCAGCGAGGTGATGAAGACCCGCCTGGTGGCCCAGGGCATCACCGACTACGAGGTGTACACCGACACCGCCAAGGACCGCATCATCGTCCGGTTCCCCTGGCAGGCGGGGGAGACCAACTACGACCCCGAGGCCGCCATCAAGGAACTGGGCGACACCGCCCTTCTCACCTTCCGGGAGGGGGTGGGGATGGACGCCGAAGGCAACCCCACCGGCGCCATCATCCTGGAGGGCCAGGACCTGGTGGAGGCCAACCGGGCCTGGACCAAGGACGAACTCACCGGCGCCACCAAGTACGTGGTCTCCTTTAAGCTGAGCCCCGAGGGGGCCACCAAATTCGCCGAGGCCACCCAGCGGAACCTGGGGGGCATCATCTCCATTTGGATGGACAACAACCTTATCTCCTACCCCACTGTCCGGGCGGTGATCACCGGTGGGGAAGGGGTCATCGAGGGCAGCTTCGACGCCGACAGTTCCCTGGCCCTGGCCCAGAAGATCCAGGGCGGCGCCCTGCCCTTTAAGCTGGAGACCCGGGACTACAGTTCCATCTCCCCCACCCTGGGGATGGGGGCCAAGGACGTGATGATCAAGGCCGGCTTCATCGCCTTTGCCCTGGTGGCCGCCTTTATGCTCATCAAGTACCGGCTCCCCGGCTTCGTGGGCATCCTGGCCCTCACCGGGCAGGCTGTCATCATGATCGCCTCCATCACCCGGATATTCCCTGACGTCCCCTCCTTCACCCTCACCCTGCCGGGCATCGCCGGTATCATCCTCAGCATCGGCATGGGGGTGGACGCCAACATCATCACCGCCGAACGCATCCGGGAGGAGATCCGCTCCGGCAAGACCATCGACGGCTCGGTGAACCTGGGCTTCCAGCGGGCCTTCTCCGCCATCCTGGACGGCAACATCACCAACGTCATCGTGGCAGTCATCCTCATGGGTGCCTTCGGTCCCGCCAACAGCCCCTTCTCCAAGATATTCTTCCTCTTTGGCCAGACCACCGCCGGTTCGGTCTACTCCTTCGGCTACACCCTGCTGATGGGGGTGGTGGCCAACATGATTATGGGGGTCTACGCCTCCAAGGTGATGCTGAGGGGCATCTCCCGGCTGGCCGTCTTCCGGGACCCCTGGTTCTACGGCGGCCTGAAGGCCGGGCAGGAGGAGAAGGAGAAAAAGTCCTTCCCCTTTGTGGCCAACAAAAAGACCTTCTTCGCCATCTCCGCCGGGCTGGTGGCCCTGGCCCTGGTGGTCTCCTTCTTCCCTGGGGTCAAGCTGGATATCCAGTTCAAGGGCGGCTCCATCGTCTCCTACTCCTACACCGGGGATGTGGATATGGCCCAGTTCCAGCGCACCTTTGAGGATGCGGTAGGGGGCCGTGTCTCCCTCCAGCAGGGGGAGGATATCATCACCGGCACCCGCAGCATCACCCTCTCCCTGGCCCAGGACCAGGGCATCAGCGCCGAGGTGCAGCAGCAGGCCACCGACGCCCTCCAGGCCGCCTTCCCCTCCGCCAACGTGGCGGTGACCTCGGTGACCAACGTGGACGCCACCATCGGCCGGGAGTTCTTCCAGAAGTGCCTGCTGGCGGTGCTGCTGGCGGTGATCCTGATGATCCTTTACATCGCCGCCCGGTTCAAGGTGATGGACGGCTGGTCCGCCGGCGTCATGGCGGCGCTGGTGCTGCTCCACGACGTGATCGTGGTCTACGCCATCTTCGTCATCTTCGGCTTCGCCATCAACGACAGCTTCATCGCGGCGGCGCTGACCATCCTGGGCTACTCCATCAACGCCACCATCGTCATCTACGACCGCATCCGGGAGAATCGCAACCTGCTGGGGGCCAAGGCCTCCCTGGGGGAACTGGTGGACCTTTCGGTGAACCAGTCCCTGGGCCGCGCCGTGGGCACCTCCTTCTCCACCATCCTGGCCATGTCGGTGGTGGCCATCATGGGGGCGGTGTACGGTCTCTCCTCCATCGTCATCTTCGCCTTCCCCCTCATCGTGGGGCTCATCGCCGGTCTCTACTCCTCGGTCTGCCTGGCCGGGTCGCTGTGGGTCTACTGGCGGGAGCGCAAGGCCACCGGCAAGAAAAAGGCGTAAAGCAAATCCGTGACCCAAAAGGGGGGCTTCGGCCCCTCTTTTTTCGTTCGCGTCTTTTGTCGTACGATTTTGTTTGCAAAGAGGGGGGATGCTCCGGTACAATAGTTCCTATGGGAAGCGGAAAAGGAGCGTCAAAGAATGATGGATCGGCATGACTACCGGCAGCTGGAGGACAGCTGCCGCCTGACCTTCCGGGTCTGCAAGGCGGTATATGAGGACCAGGACAGCTACACCGTGGCCTACGGCATCAAGGGGGTGGACCAGGTGGGCAACCTCCGGGTCCACATCCGGGAGGTGTCCCAGTCCCTTTTGCGGGTGCAGCGGCTGGTGCGGCGGCTCAACAGCAGCGTCTTTTCCCAGGCCCACCTGATGGACCTGATCGACAGCTACCTGGACCAGGAGGAGCAGGCCCCGGCGGCGGGGGAGAGACAGTTTCCCGAGTTTGGCTATCTTGACGAATTTTCAGACAGATGGCAGCAAATCAGGCTTGAAAAACCCGACGGATTTTGTTATGATTAATGTGTCACATTTTTGGGAAGCAAGGGGGAAGCGGCATGAAGTGTCCGTTCTGTGGTCATCCCGAAAGCAAGGTCATCGATACCCGTCCCACCGACGAGGGGGAGCGCATCCGCCGCCGCCGGGAATGCCTGCGGTGCGCCAAACGCTTCACCTCCTACGAGATCATCGAGACCACCCCCCTGATGGTAGCCAAGCGGGACGGCTCCCGGGAGGTGTTCAGCCGGGACAAGCTGCTCAGCGGCATGATCAAATCCTGCGAGAAGCGCCCCGTCTCCCTCTCCACCCTGGAGGAGGCGGTGGACAGCATCATGGCCACCCTGCAAAACGGCATGGAGCGGGAGGTCCCCTCCACCCTGGTGGGGGAGTTGTGCATGGAAAAACTTAAGAGCATCGACCAGGTGGCCTATGTCCGCTTTGCCTCGGTCTACCGCCAGTTCAAGGATATCAACTCCTTCCTGGAGGAGCTCAAGAGCATTTTGGAGAACGAGGAAAAGAAGGAGGACAGCTGACCGTCTTTTTTGTAGATTCATCCGTCAGTTGGGGAACCTTCTTGTGCAACTTCACCGTGGTAGCCGCCACGGAAAGGTGATATAATTTTAAGTATCTGGAACGATGTGCCAGAACGCCATCCATTATGTTGAAAAACAGTTCCGGCCCCGCCAGGGAAAAAAGCGGCGCGGGGAACGGCTGTTTTCCATACATTATTATTTCTGCGGGAAGATGACAGGTGGTGAGAAACATTGAAAGAAGTGGTCTCAAAGATCCGTGAGGCGGAAGCCCAGGCGGAGGAGGTCCGAAGGGCCGCGGCGCAGAAGGCCAAGGAGACGGAAGCCGCCGCCAACGCCGCCGGCAAGGAGGCGCTGGCCAAGGCCCGGGAGGACGCCGCGCAGCAGGCCGAGCGGCTGCTGGCGGAGGCCAGGAGCCAAGCGGACGCCCTTGTGGCCGAGGCCAGGCAGAAGGCGGCCCGGGAAGGGGAAACGCTGGCGGCCCAGGCCGCTGCCCGGATGGACGCCGCAGCGACACTCATCGTTGAGAGGATAGTAGGTGCCAAATGATCGAGAAAATGGAACGTGTTTTCCTCTGCGGCCTGGCCAAGGACAGCGAGGAGATCATCAGCCGGCTGATGAAGGCGGGCTGTGTCCAACTCAGCGACCCGGCGGCCATGTCCGGCTATGAGGAGATCAAGGACCAGGTGGAACTGCGCGCCGCCGATGTCTACGAAAAGGAGCAGACCCTTTCCCGCCTGGGCCAGTGCGTCAAGTCCCTGGCCCCCTACGGCAAAAAGAAGGGCTTGCTCGACAAGCGCAGGGAGGTAGGCTTCGGGGAGGTGCTCCGTCAGGAGGCGCCCAAGGACGCCCTGGAGATCTGCCGGAAGGTGGAGGAACTGCAAAAGGAGACCGGCGCCTGCAAGAGCCGCATCTCCCAGGAGGAGTTCCTACAGGCTTCCCTGGCCCCCTGGCGGGAGTTGGACCTCCCCCTGGAGGTGACGGGGACCGAGAGCAGCCGTGTCCTGCTGGCCGCCGTGCCGGTGACCGTCACGGTGGAGGAACTGGAGCGCCAGCAGCAGGAGCAGCAGCTGGGGGCCTACTACTCGGTGGTGTCCGAGGACAAGGACCAGCGGTACATCGTGGCGGTGGCCCACAAGGACAACGCTGCCGCCCTGGGTGAACTGCTGCGCCAGGCGGGTGCCACCAGCATCGCCTTTGACGGCCTTTCCGGCACGGCCAGCGAGAACATCGCCGCCAGCAAGGAACGGGTCAAGGCGGAGGAGGCCAGCATCCAGGCGCTGAAGGACCAGCTTTCCGCCTGCGGCGAACGGCTGCCGGAGGTGCAGCTGGCCTGGGACAGCACACAGGTGTCCATCGACTGCGGCAAGGCGGAACAGAACCTGCTCCAGACCCAGGAGACCTTCGTCACCCAGGGCTGGGTGCCCCAGCGGCAGAAGGGGAAGGTGGAAAAGGCCCTTTCCGGCTACACCTGCTACTTCCAGTTCCAGGAGGCCGGCCCCGACGAGGACCCCCCGGTGCTGCTGAAGAACAACAAATTCGTGGAGCCCTTCGAGGCGGTCACCGAGATGTACGCCCTGCCGGCGCCCCACAGCCTGGACCCCAACCCCTTTATGGCCCCCTTCTTCTTCGTGTTCTTCGGGATGATGCTCTCCGACGCCGGCTACGGCCTGGTGCTGGCCATCCTGGGGCTGTGGGGGGCAAAGAACCTGGACATGGGCCCCGGGGGCAAAAAACTCCTGAAGATGCTGGGCTACTGCGGTATCTCCACCGTTTTTTGGGGCGCCCTCTACGGCAGCTGGTTCGGTGACACCATCCCCAAGGTCACCGAGGTGTTCTTCGGCAACCGGGTACAGGTGCCCATGCTGCTGGACCCCCTCACCAACCCCATGCCCATCCTTATCATGGCCTTTGTGGTGGGTTACATCCACATCCTGGTGGGCCTTGGGCTCAAGGCGTATCTGATGATCCGCCGGGGCCACTCCATCGACGCCCTGTTTGACGTGGGCTTCTGGTACTTCGTGCTGGTGGGCCTGGTCATCTTTGCGGGCGGCCAGATGGTCATCGGCAGCGCCGTCATGGCCTCCATCGGCAAATGGCTTGCCATCGCCGGGGCGGTGGGCCTGGTCCTCACCCAGGGCCGGGACAAGAAGAACCCCATCATGAAGCTGGCCAACGGCGTCCTCAGCCTGTACGACATCACCGGGTATTTCTCCGACCTGCTTTCTTACTCCCGCATCATGGCCCTGGGCCTTGCCACCGGCGTTATCGCCCAGGTGGTGAACACCATGGGCACCCTGCCGGGGGCAAACATCATCGGTGTGGTGGTATTCGTGGCGGTGTTCCTGCTGGGGCACGTGCTGAACCTGGCCATCAACGCGCTGGGCTCCTACGTCCACACCTCCCGTCTCCAGTACGTGGAATTCTTTGGCAAATTCTTCGAGGGCGGCGGCCAGCCCTTCCGTCCCTTGAAGGCAGCAACAAAATATGTCAGTGTTATTGATCAGGAGGAATGAAGAGATGAAAGAATTTTTTGAAGTATTCAACGGTAACTTCCTTGCTTACCTGGGCGTCGCCTTCGCGGTGATCTTCTCCGGCATCGGCTCCGCCAAGGGCGTGGGCCTGGTGGGTGAGGCCATGAGCGGCGTCACCGTGGAGGATCCCGGCAAGTTCGGCCAGCTGCTGCTCTTGCAGGCCCTTCCCGCCACCCAGGGCATCTACGGCTTCGTCGTGGGCTTCATGGTGATGGTCACCACCGGTATGCTGGGCGGCACCGTCAACCTGTCCATGGCTACCGGCGCCTACATCTTCGCCTCCTGCTGCCCCATCGCCTTTGTGGGCATGGTCTCCGGCATCCACCAGGGCCGTGTTTCCGCCGCCGGCGTCAACATCGTCGCCAAGCGCCCCGAGGAAGTCTCCAAGGCCATGGTCCCCGCCGCGATGGTGGAGACCTACGCCATCCTTGCTCTGCTCATCTCCCTGCTGCTGGTCCTCAACATCCACTAAGCGGTAGAAGAAGTTAGCAGAGAGGAGGATGCCGGACCTATGAACGATATTTCGGCCATCCTGCAAAAGATCCAGGAGGACGCCCGGCAGTACGGGGAAGCCGCTGCCGCCGCCGCCCGGGAGAAGGCAGGAGCCATCACAGAAAGCTACCGGCAGGAGGCCGCGGCCGAGACCGCCAAGGTGCTGGACGCCGCAAAGCGCCAGGCCGAGGCCATCCATCAGCGCGCCGCCTCCCAGACCGGCATCGAGACCCGCAACCAGAAGCTGCAGGTCCGCCGCCAGGCCATCGACGCCGCCTTCCACAAGGCCATGGAGCAGCTTTGCGCCATGCCCGCCCAGAAGAAGGCGGAGGTCTACGCCGCCATGGCGGCCCAGGCCCTGGCCGGTGACGCCGCCCTGGTGCTGAACCAGGCCGACCGCGCCGCCCTGGGGGAGACCCTGCCGGCCCTGATCATGAAGCAGTGCGCCGCCGCGGGCAAGACCTGCAAGGTGACCCTGTCCAATACCACTGGCCCCTTTGCCGGCGGCTTCATCCTGGACCAGGGCAGCACCGAGACCAACTGCACCTTCGAGGTTTTGAGCTCGAGCGTCAAGGAAGAACTTGAGGCCCGGGTGGACGCCGCCCTCTTTGGCTGAGCGTCCCAACATCAAAAACAAGAAATAAGGAGGTGCGGCTTTGAAAGCATACCGAGATACCGATCATCTCCACGCCTCGGCCCGGGTGCGCGCCCTGGAAAACGGGATGGTCACCCGCCGGGACTTCCAGAAGATGATCGACGCAAAGACAGTGGAGGAGGCTTACAAGGTCCTCTCCGATGCCCCCATCTGCCACGGGGCCCCCATGCAGGACTACGAGCAGGCGCTGGAGCAGAACCTCCTGGACGCCTACCAGCTGCTGGACCGCATCGCCCCCGGCACCGGCCTGACCCAGCTGTTCCGCTACCAGTACGACGGCCATAACTTTAAGACCGCCATCAAGTCCCGGCGGGGCGGCGGCGACACCTCCGGCGTCTACTCCAACCTGGGGAACCTTCCCGCAAAGGCGGTGGTGGCCCAGGTGGAGAGCGGCAGGGTGGAGGGGGTCCCCGCCCCCCTGGCCGACGCGGCGCTGGAGGCCAGCGACGTCCTGGCAAAGACCGGCGACCCCCAGGCCGTGGATATCCTGCTGGACCGGGGCATCCTTGCCTCCATGGTCCAGCAGGCGGAGGAGATCGCCAACCCCTTCGTCAAAAAATATGTGGAAGCCCAGGTGGACATCGCCAACATCCGGGCCGCCGTGCGGCTCAAGCGGATGGGCAAAAACGCCTTCTTCCTGGGCAAGGTGCTGGCCCCCGGCGGGCGGATCCCTCTTTCCGCCATCAGCGAAAGCTACACCAAGGGCTACGACGCCATCCTGGCGGTGGTCTCCGGCTCCCCCTACGGCAGGGCGCTGGAACCGGCCTATGACGCCATCCGGGGCGGCGGCTCCCTCTCCCTGTTCGAGAAGCTGTGCGACAACGCCCTGGTGGCGGTGCTGGACGAGGTGCGGCGCATCCCCTTTGGCATCGAACCCCTGCTGGCCTTCCTGGCCGCCAAGGAGGGGGAGACCAAGGCCGCCCGCATCGTGATGGCCTCCAAGCTGGCGGGCGTCCCCCCCCAGCAGATCACAGAAAGGCTGCGTGATACCTATGCGTAGTAAGATCGCGGTGGTGGGGGAGAAGGAAAGCGTCCTGGGCTTCAAGGCCGTGGGGTTCGAGGTGTTCGAGACCTCCGCCCCCAAGGAGGCCGAGGAGGCGATCCACCGCCTCGCCAAGCAGGAATATGGCATTATTTTCATTACCGAGCAGGCCCTGGCCCCCATCATCCAGGTGATGGATACCTACAAGGACCGCAAGATCCCCGCCATCATCCCCATCCCCGGCCGTCAGGGCACCATGGGCATGGGCATGACCTCGGTGAAGAAGAGCGTGGAGCGGGCGGTGGGCGCCGACATCCTGTTCAAAGACTAGCAGAGTAAAAATTAAAGTAGGTGAATAGATTGAGCCAAGGAAAGATCGTGAAGATCGCAGGTCCCCTTGTTGTGGCCGAAGGGATGCGCGACGTCAACATGTTCGACGTGGTGCACGTGGGCGAGATGGGCCTTATCGGCGAGATCATTGAGATGCGCGGCGACAAGGCGTCGGTCCAGGTCTACGAGGAGACCGCCGGCCTGAAGCCCGGCACCGAGGTCACCTCCACCGGGGCTCCCCTTTCGGTGGAACTGGCCCCCGGCATCCTGGAGATGATCTACGACGGCATCCAGCGTCCCCTGGAGCGCATCAAGAAGATGACCGGCAGCAGCATCGCCCGTGGCGTCAGCGTCACGGCGGTGGACCACGAGAAGAAGTGGGACTTTGTCCCCACCGCCAAGGCGGGGGACCGGGTGGAGGCCGGCGATATCATCGGCACCGTCCAGGAGACCAGCCTCATCAGCCATAAGATCATGGTGCCCCCCGGCGTCCAGGGCATCATCAAGGAGATCAGCGGCGGTTCCCACACCGTGGTGGACGTCATCGCCAAGGTGGACACCGAAAACGGCAGCGTCGTGGACCTGACCATGCTGCAGAAGTGGCCGGTCCGCCGCCAGCGCCCGGTGCGGGAGAAACTCTCCCCCGATATCCCCATGATCACCGGCCAGCGTGTCGTCGATACCCTGTTCCCCATCGCCCGTGGCGGTACCGCCGCCGTCCCCGGCCCCTTCGGTTCCGGCAAGACGGTGGTGCAGCACCAGCTGGCCAAGTGGAGCGACGTGGACATCGTGGTCTACATCGGCT
>CAJUFR010000044.1:8783-17522 GCA_910585525.1 uncultured Angelakisella sp. | reverse complement strand
GGAAATCCCCTTTGCTCTTGTTGATTTCCTTTAACCGCGCTTTGTGGCCACTCCCTTTTCCCTGCCGCCTCTTGCCTCCCGGGAAAAAAGTGGTATACTATGATAGTGTATGTTCCAACGGGAGCGGGAAGGAGGCGGCCGGGATGAAGTGGCTGGAGCATCTGCGGACGGTGAACCACCACCGGCGGCTGGTGCGGCAGGGGTGCTTTGCGGTGGGGCTCTACCGCCAGGGGCTCTGCCACGACCTTTCCAAGTACGCCCCGGTGGAATTTTTGGTGGGGGCCCGGTACTACCAGGGGGACCACAGCCCCAACGAGGCGGAGCGGCTGGAGAAAGGGTACAGCGCGGCCTGGCTCCACCACAAGGGCTGCAACAAGCACCACCTGGAGTATTGGATCGACTACAGCCCCACCGGGGACCACGCCCTGACAGGCTGCCGGATGCCGGAAAAATACGTGGTGGAGATGTTCTGTGACCGCATCGCCGCCAGCAAGACCTACCGGGGGGAGCGGTACACCCAAAGCGACCCCTGGGATTATTACGCCAGGAGCCGGGACCACTACCTTCTCCACCCGGACAGCCGGGCCCTTTTGGAGCGGCTGCTCCTGCTGCTCCGGGACCAGGGGGAACAGGCCGCCTACCAGTATATCCGACGGGAGGTGCTGCACAATGGATAACGATATGATCTTAGAACTACAGGATATCACCAAGTCCTTCGGGGAGACACAGGTGCTCCGGGGCATCAGCATCGGGATACACCGGGGGGAGTTCATCACCTTCCTGGGCTCCAGCGGCTGCGGCAAGACCACCACCCTGCGCATCATCGCCGGGCTGGAGGAGCCGGACAGCGGCCGGGTCATCCTGGAGGGGAAGGATGTCACCGCCCTGGCCCCCAACAAGCGGGACGTGAACACCGTGTTCCAAAGCTACGCCCTCTTCCCCCACATGGACGTGGAGCAGAACATCGCCTACAGCCTGCGGCTGAAACGGGTCCCCCGGGAGGAGCAGCGCCGGGCGGTGGCGGAGATATTGGAGCAGGTGCAGCTGCCCGGCTACCAGAAGCGGATGCCGTCGGAACTTTCCGGCGGCCAGCGGCAGCGGGTGGCCATCGCCCGGGCGCTGGTGAACAAGCCCCGGGTGCTGCTGCTGGATGAGCCCCTGGGGGCGCTGGACCTCCAGCTGCGCCGCCAGATGCAGGTGGAGTTGAAGCGGCTGCAAAAGCGGCTGGGCCTCACCTTCCTGTACATCACCCACGACCAGGAGGAGGCGCTGAACATGAGCGACCGGATCGTGGTGATGCGGGACGGCCGGTTCCAGCAGATCGGCTCCCCGGCGGAGGTCTACGACCGGCCCCGCACCGCCTTTGTGGCCCGGTTCGTGGGCAGCGCCAACATCCTGCGGGGCACGGCCCAGGCCGGCCCCGGCGGGACGATGCTGCTGGCCGCCCAGGGGGGCGCGGTCCCCTTCCTCCCCGGGGAAAGGGCGGTGGCGGAAAACAGCCCCGTGATGGTGGCGGTGCGCAGCGAACAGATACGGTTTGAAAAGGACGGCAAAAACGGCATCCCGGCGGTGGTGAAGGAGAAAAGTTTTACCGGCGGCATGCTCCGCATCGCCTTCGCCCCGGACAGCGGGGAGGAGGTGGTGGCCAGCCGCCACGGCATCGACCTGGACCTCCACCCCGGGGAAAGGGTGGCCCTCTCCTGGGACCCCGCCGCCGCCGTGGTGGTAGAGGAGGACGCGGGATGAGCAAAGGGAAAAAGAAAAGCGCCGCCGCCTGGCTGATGGCGGCCCCCCTTTACATCTTTACCCTGGTGTTCGTGCTGGGGCCGCTGGTGTATATGCTGGTGCTCAGCTTTTTGCAGCGGGCGGAGGTCTGGGGGGTCACCAGCCAGGTGACGCTGGATAACTACAAAAACATCCTCACCCCCGTCTACCTGCGGACCTTTGCCGAATCCTTCCGGCTGGCGGTGACCAGCACCCTGCTCATCGCCCTGATCGGCTACCCCTTCGGCTACTTTATGGCTAAACTCCGGGGGGGCTGGAAGCGGGCGGCGATGCTGGGGCTGATGATCCCCTTCTGGACCAGTTCCCTGATCCGGCTCTACGGCTGGATCGTCATCCTCCGCTCCGGCGGCACCCTGGACAAGGCGCTGATGGCCCTGGGCCTCACCCAGCGGCCGTTGAAGCTGCTGTACACCTACCCCGCCGTGCTGGTGGGGATGGTCTATGCCCTGGTGCCCTTTATGATCCTGGCGGTCTACTCCAGCGCCGAGAAGATGGACTGGTCCCTGGTGGAGGCGGCCCGGGACCTGGGGGCGTCGGCCCCCCGGGCCTTTTTCACCATCACCTTTAAGCTGACGCTGCCGGGGCTGCTGTCGGGGGTCATCCTCACCTTCATCCCCTCCATGGGGCTGTTCTTTATCGCCGATATCCTGGGGGGCAACAAGGTGGTGCTGGTGGGCAGCCTCATCCAGGACCAGCTGAACCAGGCCCATAACTGGCCCTTTGCCGCCGCCCTCAGCGTGGTGCTGATGGCCCTCACCAGCCTGATGATCTGGTTCTACCGCCGGGTCACCCATGTGAAGGAACTGGAGGGGATACTATGAAGAAGGACCGCTCCCTCTTTCCCCGTGTCTACCTGGCGGTGGTGCTGGGGGTGATGTACCTGCCCATCCTGCTGGTGGTGATCTACTCCTTCAACGCCGGGCGGCTCAGTTCGGTGTGGGAGGGCTTCTCCCTCCACTGGTACCAGGTATTGTTTAAGGACGCCGCTATCTTTGAGGCGCTGCGCAACAGCCTTGTGCTGGCGGGGCTCACCTGCCTTGCCGCCGCCGTCATCGGCACCCTGGGGGCGGTGGGGATGCAGCGGCTCCAAAGCCGCACCAAGGCGCCTATGGAGTACCTCTCCACCCTGCCCATCATGATCCCGGAGATCATCCTGGGGATGGTGTTCATGGCCTTCTTCTCCCTGCTGGGGCTGCCCTTTGGCATGACCACCCTGGTCATCGGCCACACCGCCTTCTGCATCCCCTACGTCTTTATGCTGGTGAAGGCCCGGCTGGTGGGGCTGGACAAGTCCCTGGCCGAGGCCGCCCGGGACCTGGGGGCGGGGGAGGCCCGGGTGTTCTTTGACATCACCCTGCCCCTGGTGGCCCCGGCCATCCTCTCCGGCATGCTCCTCAGCTTCGCTATGAGCATGGATGACGTCATCATCAGCATCTTTGTCACCGGGGTGGAGGTGAACACCCTCCCCATCAAGATATACTCCCAGATCAAGTTCGGCGTCACCCCGGAGATCAACGCGCTGTGTACCCTGATGCTGGCGGCCACCGTCCTGCTGGTCCTCCTTTCGGACCTCATCGGGCGGCCCAGAAGGCGCCGGGGAGCAGATAGAGAGAAAAAACAGGAGGTAACCCAATGAAGAAACTGATCTCGGCCGTGCTGGCCCTGGCCCTTGGGGCGGGGATGCTGGCAGGATGCGGCGGCAACGCCAATACCGGCAGTTCCGCCCCGGATAACTCCGCCGCCCCCTCGTCCAGCGACACCGCCCCCGCCGGGGACAAGACGCTGAACCTCTATACCTGGCAGGGGATGTTCCCCCAGGAGGTGCTGGACGGCTTCACCCAGGAGACCGGCATCGCCATCAACTACGCCAACTTTGACACCGACGAGAACATGCTGGCCCGGCTGGAGGCCGCCGGCGGCGGGGACTACGATGTGGTCATCGCCGACGACTATATCATCCAGACGGTCATCGCCGAGGGGCTGGCCCAGAAGCTGGACACCGCAAAGCTGGCCAACTGGGGCAACATCGACCCGGTGTTCCAGGGGCAGTTCTACGACCCCACCAACGAGTACACCGTCCCCTACGGCAGCGGGGTGCAGACCATCGTCTATAACCCCGCCCTGGTCCAGAAGGAGATCACCGGCTACGGCGACCTGTGGGACGAGACGCTGAAGGACAACCTGGCAGTCATCGGCAACTACCGGGTGGTCAACGGCATGGCCCTGAAGGTGATGGGGGAAAGCTACAACACCGAGGACACCGCCACCATCGAGGCCGCCGGCAAAAAGCTGCTGGAACTGGCCCCAAACATCCGCCTGATCAAAAACGACAACGTCCAGGATGACCTCCTCAGCGGGGAGGTGGGGGCGGCGGTGATGTACACCTCCCAGGTGACCCTTGCTATGCTCACCGACCCCACCCTCAAGGTGGTCTACCCCACCGAGGGCGTCGGCTTCGGCATCATGGGGACCTTCGTCCCCTCCAAGGCCCCCCACCCCGAGGCGGCCCACGCCTTTATCGACTACGTCCTGCGGCCGGAGGTGTCCGCCCAGTGCTTTGAGTACATGGGCTACTACTGCACCAACCAGGCGGCCCGGGACCTGATCAACGACGCCTACAAGCCCTTCCTCCTGCTGCCGGACAACATCGGCGAGACCGAGATGATCCAGCCCATCGCCGCCGCTGCCGAGGAGGCCCATAACCGGGTCTGGACCGAGTTCAAGACCGCCTGCGGCGGCTGACGGGGATGAAGGAAACGGCGCTGCGCCACCCCTGGCCCTCGGTGCAGGAGGGGGAGGTTCTCTCCTACGGCGGCTGCCAGGGCTGGCTGGAGGGGGAGACGGCCCGGAAAAGCGGCTGCGGCCTGGTGGCCGCCACCGACCTGCTGCTCTACCTCCACCGCCACCGGGAGGGCTGCGCCAGCCGGGCCTTCCAGGGCCTGCCGGAGAGCGGGCCCATCCCGGCGGAGGTCTACCGCCACTGTGCCCGGCGGCTGCAACGGAAATACTTCCCCCTGGCCCGGTCCTTCGGCTTCAACGCCTTTGTGCTGGCCCTGGGGATGGAGCGGTTTTTTTGGGACTATCACATCCCCTGCCACGCCCGGTGGGGGGTGCCCGGCTGGCGGTTCTGGCAGGATATCCAATTGATGCTGGAACGGGACCTGCCGGTGATCCTCTGCGTGGGGGTCAGCTTCCCCCTGCCCTGGGGGAAGGGGAAGCTGGACTTCTACCAGCGGCAGCCGGACGGGGAGTACCGCAGCGTCACCGCCACCCGGGCCCACTACGTCACCGTCACCGGCATGGACGGGGAGTGGCTGCGGGTGTCCTCCTGGGGCCGGGAATACTTCATCCGCCGGGAGGAGTACCAGCGCTACCGCCGCCGGCAAAGCTGCGGGCTGTACAGCAATATTCTGTATCTGTAGAAAACCAAAGCACGGCTTTGTAAAAATCCACCAAAAAAAATAGGAAAGTGGACCAAACTTCCCCAGTCAAAATTGGATATTTCCCTTGATTTTTCACGGGAAAGTGGTATCTTTATTTCGGGAGTTCCGCCGCCGGGCGGGACTCCCGAAATAACGTTGTCTGGAAAGGTCGCGTTGTTATTATGCAAAATCTGCTGCTGTGTATCTCTATCGCTCTCATCGCCGGGTTGCTGATGTCCCGGGTGGCGAAGCGGGTGGGGCTGCCCGCCGTCACCGCCTACCTGGTTACCGGGCTGCTGCTGGGGCCCTTCATCCTGGGGCGGCTCCAGCTGGCCGGCATCGGCTTCCACAACATGGAGGAAGTGGCCGCCCTGGGCATCATCCCCGACGCCGCTTTGGGGTTCATCGCCTTCACCATCGGCAACGAGTTCCGTCTGGCCGACCTGGAAAAGATGGGCAAGCAGGCGGTGACGGTGGGCATCCTCCAGGCGGTGGCTGCCACCGCCGTGGTGGATGCGGCCATGATCGGCCTGCATTTCCTGATGCCCCAGGCCATCTCCCTCCCCGCCGCCATCACCCTGGGGGCCATCGCCGCCGCCACCGCCCCCGCCGCAACCCTGATGGTGGTGCGCCAGTACCGGGCCGAGGGCCCTCTCACCCGGCTGCTGCTGATGGTGGTGGCCATTGATGACGCCGTGGGGCTGGTGCTCTTTTCCGCCTCCTTCGGGGTGGCCCATGCCCTGGAGCAGGGAGGGGTCAGCATCATCACCGTGGCGGTGGAGCCGGTGGTGGAGATCGTCTTTTCGCTGCTGCTGGGCGCCGGGGCGGGGTACGTCCTGGACTGGAGCGAGCGGTATTTCCACTCCCGGGGCAACCGCATTTCCATGTCGGTGGCCTTTGTGCTGCTGACAGTGGGACTGTCCAAGGTGGAATTCGACCTGGGGCCGGTGCACTGTGGCTTTTCGCTGCTGCTGGTCTGCATGATGACCGGCACCATTTTCTGTAACATCTGCCAGACCTCCGGCGCCCTGATGGAGCGGCTGGACCGGTGGACCACCCCGTTGTCCATCCTTTTCTTCGTCCTCTCCGGCGCCGAACTGGACCTGGAGATACTGAGCGACCCGGCGGTGCTGCTGGTGGGGGCGGTGTACATCGCCGCCCGGTCAGCGGGGAAGATCGGCGGGGCCTACGGCAGCTGCGCCATCACCGGGTGCAGCCCCGCCATCAAAAAACAGCTGGGCATCACCCTGCTGCCCCAGGCCGGGGTGGCCCTGGGGATGGCCATCACCGCCGCCAGCCTGACCGACGGGGCCATGGTGCGCAGCGTGGTGCTGTTCTCGGTGCTGGTCTACGAGCTGGTGGGCCCCACCCTTACCCGCAACGCCCTGGTGGCGGCAGGGGAGATACACCCCGACGAACTGAAGCCGGAGCCAGCCAAGGCATAACAAACGGAAGCCCCCCTAAAAGAAGGATCTAACAACTAAGGGGGGAAAAGTGTGAAAGGGGGGGCTGCAAGCCCCCTCTTTTCGCGTCGAGCGACCGAAGGGAGCGGATAAACCCCGCCGTAGCGGCGGCCTTTCGCTTACAAGTCCTTGCCACAGTGGAGGTTCCGCCATTCCCCGGCGGAGACCCCCTCCAGCTTTTTGAACACCCGGGAGAAGTGGGCGGTGTCGGTGTAGCCCACCCGCTCCGCCACCTCGCTGATGCGCAGCGCCGGGTCGGCCATCAGCTGCTTGGCCCGGCGGACACGGACGGCGTTGAGCAGGTCGTAGAAGGAGCGGTCCAGGTGGCGGTTCAGCAGCTTGGACAGGTGCCACTGGCTGACGTAGCAGTGGCCGGCCACATCCTGGAGGGAAAGGCGCTGGTCGCAGTGCTCCTCGATGTAGGCCTGGGCCTGGCGCACCAGGAAGCTGTTGGGGTCCTCCGCCTCGGGGGGCGGGGGCGGGGCCTCCTCCGGGGGGGCGGTCCAGAACGCCGGTCATGTGGGCCAGGGCCTCGTTCAGTTCGTCCATCCGGGAGGGCTTTAAAAGGAACCGGGCTACCCCCAGGCGGATGGCCCGCTGGGCGTACTCAAAATCCCGGTAGCCGGTGAGGACGGCGATCTGCATCCGGGGGAACTCCCCCTTCAGCCCCGCCAGCATGGTGAGACCGTCCTCCCCGGGCATCTTGATGTCGGTGAAAAGGATGTCCGGCCGGTGCTGGCGGATGACCTCCGCCCCGGTGACAGCGTCCTGAGCCACCGCCGCCACCCGGCAGCGGTAAGCGGCCCAGTCCACCACCTTTTGCAGCCCCTGGGTGATGATGGCCTCGTCGTCGATGAGCACCACCATGATGGTGACGGCCACCGAGACCAGCAGACTGTTGAGGTAGGCGTTGCCGAAGTCGAACCGCTCCATGGCCTTGGCGTAGTTGTCCATGGTGAAGCCGCTGCCCGGCAGGGGGATGGAGAAGGATTCCTTGCGGATGAGCCCCCGCTCCCGGAAGGAGTTGAGGATGACCCAGACAAAGGGGTACAGGGTGGTGACGGCCCAGAAGGTGAGGACAGTGTAGATGCCCACCTTGGCCGGGGTGACCTTTTTCATGGGGCCGCCTCCTTTCATATGTCGTCCCGGGGCTTAAAGACACGGTTGGCGATGCTGGAGAACACCACCCCCAGCACCACGATGAGGATCGCGATGGTGGAGCCGTAGTCCACGTTGCCCCGGTTGAAGGTCTGGTCATACATGTAGGTGCCGGTGAGCCAGCCACGGTTCAGGGGCATCCCCGCCCCGAACATCACCCAGGGCAGGTCGAACACCTTCAGGGCGCCGGTGATGGCCAGCACCAGGCAGGTGCAGAGGACGTTGCGCAGCAGCGGCAGGGTGATGTACTTCACCCGGGCCAGGCCGGTGCAGCCGTCCAGGGCGGCGGCCTCGTACAGATCCTGGGAGATGTTGTTGAGGCCGGTCACCAGGATGACGAAGTAGAAGCCCACGTACTGCCACATCACCGGGGCGAACATGGTGAAGAGGAAGTGGCCCTGGTCCTTCCAGTCGATGCCCCGGGCCACCAGCCCCAGGTTGGACAACAGCTGGTTGAGCATCCCGCTGGGGTAGAGGAAGATAAGGTTGAACATCAGCCCCAGGGCGGTGGCGGAGATGACGATGGGGAAGAAGTAGAGGGTGCGGAACAGCTGGGCCCCCACCCGGATGGAATCCACCAGCAGCGCCAGGATCAGGGCGATGCCCACCTGGAACACCACGGTGCAGACGGTGAGCAGCAACGTGTTGCCCAGGGCGGTGCGCAGCTTTTCGTCGGTGAAGAGGCCGGCGTAGTTCCGGTACCAGGGGTCGTTGAGACCGGCGGCGGCGGACCCCAGGCCGGTGATATCAGAAAAGCTGTTGAGGATGTTCTGGAAGAAGGGATAGTAGAGGAACAGGATCAGGAACAGGAAGGCGGGCAGCAGGAACACCACCAGCGGTCCTTTTTTCCGGTACAGCGTGGGGCCCATAAACACTCACTCCTTTACGGGGAAGGCCCCGCCCACCGGGCG
>CAJUFR010000044.1:7294-8773 GCA_910585525.1 uncultured Angelakisella sp. | reverse complement strand
TATCGGTTCAGTTGAGGGCGATGGCGGATCCAACAGCCTCCTCGGCGGTCATCTTGCCGGTGACCACGTTCAGGACGTTGGCGAACAGGTCGGCCTTGCATTCGCTGCTGACGGTATCCTGCACCGGGCCGATGACGCCGGTGATGTTGGCGTTGGCGTCGGCAGCGGCCTGCTCCAGGGGGTTAAGGCCGGAGGGGGAGGCGCCGTTCTTGAGGGCGGTGACCTCGGTGGTGACGAAGGTGCTCATCACCTCGTCGGAGGTCATGTGTTTGACGAAGTCCACGGCGGCGGCCTGCTTGGCGGGATCGGTCCAGGCCTTCATGGTGATGAAGTAGCCCATGGAGATGCCGCCGATGGCCTCGCTGGCCTTGCGCTGGCCCTTGGCCGGGACGTAGGAAATGGCGTAGTCGCTGAGGTTCTCGCCGTAGTTGTCCACAAAGTGGTTCACCTTCCAGGAGCCGTCGATGAGGAAGGCGGCCTCGCCCTCGGCAAACAGCTGCACCGTCTCGGCGTCGGTGGCGGTAAGGGTGTTGATGGGGAAGTAGCCCCGTTCGTACAGGTCCTTGATGTCATTCAGAGCGGCGGCCCACTTCTTGCCGGTGGCGTCATCGGCGGAGGCGGGGACATCCAGCTGGCTGTCCAGGGTGCCGTTGTTCATCACGGTGAACTCGAACCAGTAGTGGGGGACCTCAAAGAGGGAGCAGGCGATGGGGGCGTAGCCCTTGGCCTTGATGGTCTCACAGTCGGCCAGGAACTGGTCCCAGGTGTAGTCGGGGCCGGGGACGCTGACGCCGCAGTCGGCCAGGACCTTGGTGTTGACGAACATGTTCTCCCAGAAGCCGGAGGAGGGGACGGCGTAGTTCTTGCCGTCGGAGGCCACGGCCAGCATGGGGTCACGCATGTTGCTGGCGTAGTCCGGGTAGCTGGCCCGGATGGTGGCGATGTCCACCACCTTGCCCGCCTGGATAAAGGGCTCGGCGTCGGCGCCGCTGAAGAAGAAGAGGACGTCGGATTCAGTGCCGGTCTGGAAGTCGGTGAGGACCTTGGCCTTCCACTCCTCGTTGGAGGTGCCGGAAGCGTCCATGATGGTGTTGCCAGTGGCCTCCTCGTAGGACTTGACGGCGGCCTCGTAGTCCTTGCGGTGGCCGTCGTCGCCGCCGTAGGAGGTGACGACGATGAGTTCCACGCCTTTGGCAGGCTGGCCGGGGGCGGGGTCGTTGCCGCCGCTGGCGGCGGGCTGGGGCTTGCTGTTGCAACCGGCCAGCAGGCTCAGGGTCAGGGCCCCGGTGAGGACCAATGCAAGAAGTCGGCTCTTTTTCATGATACAACCTCCATATTTTTTCATACTTGCGGGGTGTCTTTTGTACAATATCATCATACACCCTTTTGGGTGGGGTGCAAATAACCAATCTTGTGATTTGTTGTCAGTTCTTGCGGCGTGCGGCGTGCCGCCGCTGTCACGCCCTGCACGGCGGCTTC
>CAJUFR010000044.1:0-7194 GCA_910585525.1 uncultured Angelakisella sp. | reverse complement strand
GCCGCCTTGCGGCGTGCCGCCGCCGTCATGCCCTGCACGGCGGCTTCGCCGCCTTGCGGCGTGCCGCCGCCGTCATGCCCTGCACGGCGGCTTCGCCGCCTTACATCGTGCAAAGACCTTAGCGGGTGCCTGGAGTCTTGGGCGGTGGAACTGTTGCCGGTGGGATGGCGATGGTGAGGCGGGCGGTGACGATATTCCCCTCCCCACGGGTGATGGCAAGGCCGTGGCCCGGGCCATAGAGGATGCGCAGCCGGAGGTTGACGTTGGCGATGCCGATGTTGCCGGAGGGTTCCCCCTGCATGTCGTAGCCGGGGGAGAGGAGACGGGCGATGTGCTCCTCGTCCCTGGGGGTGAGGCCGCCGTCGTTTTGGATCTCCAGCACCAGGCGGTCCCCCTGGCGGGAGCCCCGCAGCGCCACCCGGCCCTGGCCGCTGGCCCCGATGCCGTGCTCCACGGCGTTTTCGATCACCGGCTGGAGGATGAGCCGGGGCACCAGACAGTCCATCAGTTCCTCCGGCAGGTCCACGTCCACCGTCAGCCGCTTGCCGAACCGCTGGGCGACGATATAGAGGTAGGCGTTGACGTAGGTCATCTCCTCCGCCAGCCGCACCTGGGGGCTGCTCTTCCGGTCCAGGGCGGCGTCCAGCACGGTGGAAAGGGCCTCGATCATCCGGGATGCCTTGACGTCCCCGCTCATCCGGGCCTGCCAGTTGATGGTCTCCAGGGTGTTGTTGGGGAAGTGGGGATTGATGTGGGCCTGCAGCGCCTTGATCTGGGCGTCCCGGCGGGCCAGTTCCTCCTGGTAAAGGCGGCCGAAGAGGGCGGAGTACCGGCGGTACAGCATGGCGTGGTTGCCGTCCCGGCGGTACTGGTTCCAGCCGTCCCGCAGTTCCGGGTCGTAGGAGGGGAGGCGGGAGGCCTCCACGGCGCTGTTCACCCGGTCGGCCCCCAGCTGGAGGTTCAGCTGCAGCTGCTGGGACATGGCCTGCTCCTTCTGGCGCCCGGCGCCGGAGAGAAGGTACCAGCCCACCACCGTGGCGGCGATGGCCATGGGCAGCAGCCAGCAAAGCAGGATGATCAGCGTCATCTGTTGCCGCAGGGACGAGGTCGCCTTGTTCATGTCACA
This sequence comes from uncultured Angelakisella sp., assembly GCA_910585525.1. GTDB lineage: Bacteria > Bacillota > Clostridia > Oscillospirales > Ruminococcaceae > Angelakisella. The sequence goes on along the minus strand of CAJUFR010000044.1, from coordinate 6,068 downwards.
CCTCCCGAGGGAAAAACTGCCAAAATACCCCGCCACTGGGGCGGGGTATCGGCCACTATTCGATGTTCCGGTCCTCCAGGCCCAAAAAGAACTCCATCCGCCGGGCCACCTCCGCCGCCTGCCCGGCGGTCTGCATCTCGCAGAACACCCGCAGCAGCGGCTCGGTGCCGGAAAAACGGCTCACCACCCAGCCGCCGCCCTGGAAGTAGACCTTGCAGCCGTCGGCGTAACTCACCTTCTCCACCGGCGCGCCGAAGTCGGGCAGCAGCTTGTCCTCCATCAGGGTGCGGCTGATCTGCTCCTTCTCCTCCCGGGAGAAGCGGTAGCCCCGCTCCACCATCTCGAAGCTGCCGCAAAGGGCGGTGACCTCCCGGTACAGCTCCGACAGGCTGCGGCCGGTGGTGGACATCATCTCCACCAGCAGGGCGGCGGCGTAGATGCCGTCCTTGCCCTGGATGTGCCCCCGGACGGTGAGGCCGCCGGAACTCTCCCCGCCGGTGACCAGTTCATCGGCGTCCCGGCCCCCCTTGACGAACACCTTCACCCCGTTGTACAGGGCGGGGTTGTGGCTGGCGGTCACCGCCATGCCGTAGGACAGCTCGTAGTATTTGACTGCGAACATGATCAGGGGGGTGGGGGCCTCCCGCTCCACCACCATGCAGGGGACATCCGCCCCCGCCATCACCTCGGCGGCCCAGTGGGCGGCCTCCCGGGAGAGGAACCGCCGGTCGTAGCCGATGAGGAAGCCCCGCTGGGCGGCGTTCTCCTCCTTCATCTTCCGGGCCAGGGCGGCGGTGAGAAGCTGAATGTTGGCCTTGGTGAACCCGTCCCCGATAACGGCCCTCCAGCCGCCGGTGCCAAATGTTACGCTCATGGCGTGCCCTCCCTTCTTATCCTCTCGGTCCCATGGTGACGGTGACCTGGCTGACGCTCCCCACCGGCTGGGGCGGGATGAGCCGGTCCGCCGGCTGGCCGTTCAGGGCCACCGAGGCCACCCCTTTCTCCACCCTGCGGGGGTTCTCCACCGTGATGTGGTAGGTGGCCCCCCGCCAGACCCGGGTGACCCGGAACTCCTTCCAGTCCGCCGGGATGCAGGGGTCCACCAGCAGGCCGTGGAACTGGGGCCGCACCCCCAGCAGGTACCGGGTGGCGGCGAAGTAGCTCCACCCCCCGGAGCCGGTCATAAAGGGGTGCCGGGCCCGGCCGAAGGCGGTGTGATCGGGGCCCATGACGAACTGGCAGTAGGAATAGGGCTCGCTTTGGCGCACCTCTATTTTATCATTCTGGGCGGCGGGACACAAGGCCCGGTAGAACCTCATCGCCCGGCTGCCCCGTCCCAGCGCCGCCTCGGCGCACCAGGCCCAGGGGTTGGAGTGGGAGAAGATGGAGGCGTTTTCCTTCACCCCGGGGTAGACCCGGGTGATGAAGCCGATGGCGTCGTCGGGCCTCGTGTAGCTGGGGGCGTTGAGCCGCAGGCCGAAGGGGGTGTAAAGGGCCTCGTCCACGGCGTCCATGGCCTTGCGCCCCCGTTCCTCCCCCGCCGCCCCGGAGAGGACGGCCCAGACGTTGCTCTCCAGGTGGACCCGGCCCTCCGGGTCGGTGCGGGTGCCGATCTTCCGGCCGTCCGCCGTGATGCCCCGCAGGTACCAGTCCCCGTCCCAAAGTTCCCTCTGGCAGGTCTCGGTGACGTTACGGCGCATCTGGTCGTAGTGTTGGGCGTCCTCTGTCCGGCCCAGGGCCCGGGCGGCGTCCACAAGGTAGCCCAGGGCCCAGACGTGGAGGAAGGAGACCATGGCGCTCTCCCCGCCACCCAGGTTGAGACCGTCGTTCCAATCCGCCCGCAGCCCCTTGCAGATGCCGTGGGCCCCCACCTCCCGGGCGGAGAAGTCCACGATCCTTTTCAGGTGCTCGTAGATGGTGCCCTCTCCGCCGTCGGCGTACCCTGCCACCTGGTCAAAGAAGTCCAGTTCCCCTGTCTCCCGGACGTACTCCACCACCGCCGCCACCAGCCACAGGGCGTCGTCGGCGCAGGCGTCGGCCAGGCCGTGGACGATGCTGGCCCTGTCCGGGGTGGGGATGACGGTGGGGGACTTGAAGGCGGGCTTTTCGGGCTGGGGCCCGAACCAGGCCGGATCAAAGAGGTGCAGGCCGTAGCCCCGGCTGGTAAGCCCCTGCATCAGCTGGAGGATGCGCTTTCTGCACCCCTCCGGGGCGGAGTGGGGGATGGTCATGGCGTCCTGGGCGGTGTCCCGGTAGCCAAGGCCGGTGCGGCCCCCCACCTCGATGAAGGAGGCAAAGCGGGAGAACATGACGTTCACCTCGCTCTGGTAGAGGTTCCAGGTGTTCAGCATGGTGTCCATCTCCGGGTCGGGGGTGGAGACCTGGAGACGGCCCAGCTTGTCCTCCCAGAACCGGGCCAGGTCATCAAAAGCGGCGTCCACGGCGGTAAAGTCGCTGTACTTCGCCCGGATGCGGCGGCCCTCCTCCAGGCCCCCTTCCCCCAGCATCCAGACCAGCCGGGCCTTCTGGCCGGGGGCCAGGGTCAGCTTCTTTTGCAGGGCGGCGCAGTGGTTGTTCCCCTTTTCCGCCGAGCCGGAGCATTCCCCCCGCTCCACGGCGGCAGGGTCCGATTCGGTGCGGTAGGGCCCCAGGAAGGCGTCCCGAACGCAGTCAAAGCCGTCCGGCACGAAGGAGGCCGCCATAAACTGGTGGGCCTGCTCGTAGAACAGCTGATAGTCGATGATGCCGTCCTCGTACCGGCTCCCGGCGCAGTAGAGGGACATCTGGAAATTTTGGTTGTCGATGGGGATCTGGTGGAAGGCGAACTCGGCGTAGGAGCAGACACTGAGCCGCCGTTCCCGCCCGGAGGTGTTCTCCAGGGTCAGGTCCCACAGTTCCACCGCATCCCCCCCGGGGGATGAAGAGGGTCTGGGCGGCCCGGATGCCATCCCGGTCACACTGGTACACCGAGTAGCTGAGACCGTGGCGGCAGCGGTAGCAGGACAGGTCCCCGCCGCAGGGCTGCCAGGAGACCGACCAGAACTCCCCCGTTTCCTCGTCCCGGAGGTAAATGTAGTGGCCGGGGCGGTCCATCGGCACGCCGTTGGGCCGGAAGCGGGTGACCCGGTGGTGCTCCGGGCTGCGGTAAAAGAGATACCCCCCGGCGGTGTGGTTCACCACCCCGCAAAGTTCCTCCACCCCCAGGTAGTTGGTCCAGGACACCGGCACATCCACCCGGTCGATGACATACTCCCGTTTCTCGGGGTCAAAATGTCCGTATCGCATCAGCGGCAGGCCTCCTCCTATGATGATGTTATCCTTATCTTAATCTTACATCACAGGAGAAGGCGGAGGCTATGGCAGGGGGTGTTTTCTTTTGCCGCTGGTTGTCGGGATGGGGGAAGGGGGCGCCTACGGCCTCACTACCCCCAGCATCACCCGCAGGATCTCCAGGTCGGTCTCCCGCATCCCCACCCGGCCGATGTGGCCGGTGGCGCGGACGGTGGCCTCCACCTCCTGCTGGACGATGCCCTCCCCGGGCTGGAAGGCAAGGCCCTGGAGACTCAACTCGTGGCCCAGGATGGCGGCGTCCAGGGCGGCGGCGATCTTGGCCGCGCAGGAGGCCTTGGCCCCGTCGCAGACGATGCCGCTGGTGGTGGCCAGGGTGTTGGTGATGGTCCGGGCCACCGCCTGGTCGTCCCCGCCGCAAAGGTAGGTGATGGCCGCTCCGCTGCCGCAGGCGGCGGTGACGGCGCCGCAGAAGGCGGACAGGCTGCCGATGTAGTGCTTGGCGTAGATGGAAAACAGGTTGCTGATGAGCAGCGCCCGGTAAAGTTTTTCCTCCGGGACCTTCAGTTCCCGGGCGTACTCGATGACCGGCAGGGAAAGGGCCATCCCCTGGTTGCCGCTGCCGGAGTTGATCACCACCGGCAGGGCGCAGCCACCCATCCGGGCGTCCGAGCCCGCCGCCGCCCGCGCCTTGGCCCGGTTGCGGATGCCGTCGCCGTAGGCGGCCAGCAGCGTCCGCCCCACCTGGGCCCCGTAGGGCTTGTTGAGCCCCTCCTCCGAGATGGCGGTGTTGTACCGGATCTGCCGGTCCAGCAGCGGCGCAACCTCGGCAAGGCCGGTGGTCCTGGCGAAGTCCAGGATGGCGGAGACGCTCCATCCCTCCCAACCGGTGTCCTCCTCCTGGGAGAGACGGTCCTCCTGTTGAAGAACCTGGCCGTCCTTTACGATCTGGACGATGTGGGTGTGGTGGTCCTGGACGGTGACCTGGGCACAGTGCTCCCCCCGCCGGGCCTCCGCCCTGACGTAGAGGTTAGCCGCCCCCTCCTGAAGGTGGCAGGTGACAAAGCCGCTGTCCAGCAGTTCCTTTGCCCGGGAAATATCGGCGTCGGTGATCTCCCCCAGCACCTCCAGCTGGCGTTCGGCCCGGCCGCCGGTCACACCCAGCGCCGCCGCCACGTCGATGCCGCGCAGCCCGCCGGAGTTGGGCACCACCACCCCCTTGACATTTTTGACGATGTTGCCGCTGCAATAGACGGTCATCCCCTCCGGGAACGCCCCCAGTACCTCCCGGGCCTTGGCCGCCGCGTAGGCGATGGCGATGGGTTCGGTACAGCCCAGGGCCGGGACCAACTCCCGCCGGAGGGCAGCCAGGAAGTTCTCCGCCAGGGGCAGTGTTGCGATGCTCATCTCTAAAAACACCCCCGATTTCTTGTGATGTGGTCATTGATATTATTAGTGACATATCAATAATAATATCAGAGACATCTTTTGTCAATGCGCATTACGGCCAAATCAAAAGGGGGATTTTTGTCGAAATTGGCGGAAGCCCGCCAAAGGCCGCCGGGGCCGTTTGCAAACCGGGCGCTTCCATGCTATAATGCTTTCAGAAAAGTCTGCAAGGAGGGGCGGTGCGCGGGGTGAAAAGCATCAAGGAGCAGATATACTACGCCATCCTGGAGGACATCCTCCACGGGGAATACCGGAGCCGGGACGTGCTCAACGAGCGGTCGCTGGTGGAAAAATACAAGTGCAGCAAGGCCCCGGTGCGGGAGGCGCTGCTGCTGCTCTGCAACGACCACGTGCTGCGGAGCATCCCCCGCTACGGCTACGAGATCATCCGCCTGACCAGCGAGGACGTCCGGGATATGATGACCTTCCGCCTGCTGCTGGAGTGCGGCCAGATGTCGGCCTGCTACAAAGACTTCACCCCCCGGCAGCTGGGCTGCCTGGCCGCCATCGACGAGAAGTGCCGCCAGGTCGATCTGGAGATATGGGACCACTGGCGGTACAACAAGGAGTTCCACGTCAAGATGATCTCCTTTTGCGGCAACGATTATATCACCGACGAGTTGGAGCGGTGCATGGACCGGCTGGAGCGGGCCTACGCCCAGAGCATCGTGGATTCCGCCGCCCCGCCGCCCCTCTCCATGGACACCAAGCACCACCGCCTGATTCTGGAGTGCCTGGAGAGGAAGGACCTGGGGGGGCTGTTACAGGCCCTGAAGGAGGACCTGGCCGACTTCGGCAACGATCACTACCATTTCCTGGCGGAGTTTGACCGTATCTACCCGGTATAGGAGGGGGACGACATGACCACCCGAGAGCAGGCCATCCGGCTCTGTCTGGAGCAGCCCGGCAGCTACGAGGATTACCCCTTTGGCCCGGAATGGGCCATCATCCGCCACCGGGCGGGGAACAAGATGTTTGCCGCCATCTTTGAGCGCCAGGGGAGGGTATGGCTGAACCTCAAGGCCGCCCCGGAGTGGGGGGAGTTTTGGCGGAGGGTATACCCCTCGGTGGTCCCGGCCTTCCACATGAACAAGCGCCACTGGGTCAGCGTGATCCTGGACGGCAGCGTCCCGGTGGGGGAGATCGAGCGGATGGTCGGGGACAGTTTTCGGTTGACGGAGGTTCGGGGGAGAAAGAAAGGGCCCAGTCTATAAAAAGACTGGGCCCTCAGTCTGTCGAAAAACTCTCCCCAGAAGCAGGGCCTGCCGGTCAGTAGGGGGGAAAAAGTGTGAAAAGGGGGGCTAAAAGCCCCTCTTTTCGCGTCGAGCGAC
>CAJUFR010000043.1 GCA_910585525.1 uncultured Angelakisella sp. | reverse complement strand
GCTTGGTTTCTTCAAGCTAAATGTTGTTCAATTTTCAAGGTGCCACGCGGTTCCTTGCCCGGCGGGCTCGAAACAACTTAGTTATAATACCACACCCTATACGGGGTTGTCAACACCTTTTTGCAGATTTTTCACTCTTTTTTTCAAAAAGTTGGGTGCGCAAAAGTCCTGTCCGTACAGTTGCGCACCTTTTTAACGTTCTGTAATTGTTTTGGCCCCAAATCGGTATCATCCCAGCGGTGGGAACTCATCCAGCTGCTCCGACGGGGGGAGTTCATCCAGGTTGAGGACGTTTTCCTCCCCCAGGCCGGTGATCCCGATCCCCACCTCATATTCTCCCTTGTCGGCCCGCATCAGAAAACGGCCGGTGCCTTTTGCCAGGGTGTAGCTGCCGTTTCCACTGCCGCTGCTCTGGCCCAACATATCCCATATCTTGACCTTCTCCCCCTCCGGGTCCTCCCAGTAGATGATAGCATCCCCTTGCATCTGCCTCCGGGCCAGGGAACAGACCACCTGGACCTCCTTGCTTTCCGCCAGGGTGACCCAGCAGAGGGTCAGTTCCCTGATGTCGCTGCCCATGTCCGCCACCCCGCTTACCCAGTAGTAGTCCTCCGGTTCCGTAGGGTCGTCCTGATAGCCAGTCAACTCATAGTTCTTCCAATAACTGGTGTGGGAACTGCACCCCACTCCCAGCAGCAGGGCCGATAAAACCGCTAATACAATGGTGATCCGTTTTTTCATTTTCCTTCCCTCCTCGCTTTCTATACTATAGAACGAGGAAGGGTCGGCCCTGACTTCAAATTCCTTCCAGAAGTCCGGGATAAAAATGGTCGATGGCAGCGGAAAGGGGGTCCTCCCCGCAGGGCGGGGCGATAAATCCGGCCTTGGCTTTCAACTCCTCGGCGCCGCTGGCGGGGACGGCGCTTTTTCCCGCCGCCTCCAGCATGGTCTGGTCGTTGTAGTAATCCCCCATAACCAGGATGTTCTCCAGCCGCCATCCCTTCAACTCCGCCAGCCGCCGCAGGCCGGAACCCTTATCCACCGCCGGGGGGCCGCAATCCACGAACCGGGGCTCCGAGATAGAAAAGGACAGTTCATCGGGGCTGAACATCTCCCGAAGCCGAGCCATCACCGCCTTGTCGTCGCACTCCACCGCCAGTACCTTTAGCACCTGAAGGCTTTCCACCGGTGTGTCCGGGCCCAGCATAAACCGCTCCTCGGCGCAGCGGCCATCGTACCGGGGCAGCACCTCGGCGCCGGGGGCGCGGAAGGAATAGGTGGGAGTGTGGATGATAAACAGTATCTTCTGCTCCAGCAGGTACTCCACCAGCCGCTTGGCCACATGGGGGGCCACCGTTTCGACAAAAAGCGTCTCCTGCCGGCCAAAGTCGTAGCAGCAGCCCCCGTTGGAGCAGAGGGCCAACTCCAGTCCCAACTCCCGGACCAGGTCCTTGACCCGGATGGGAGGGCGGCCGGTGCCGGGGAGCACCGGGATACCCAGCTGGGTCATCCGGCGGATGGCGGCGGCGTCCCGCTTTCCCACCCCTTTATTCCAGGGCTGCAAAAGGGAGTTGTCCAGATCGCTGATGATGGCATCCGGTCTGTCGAAGGTCATAGTGTCTTTTCTCCTTATTATAAAGATATCCTCACCACTGGGCCAGGGCGGTGGCGGGGCGGACAGTCTGGGCCAGGGCGGTGTCCTGGGCCTTCCAGAACAGCTTGTAGACGGGGGCCAGGACAGTAAGCTCCTCCGCCACCCGCCTGCCCAGGTCCGGGGCGTAGAGGAATTCCGGGTCGTTGCCCTCCCGGCAAAAATACAGTTCCTTCCGGTCCAGCCAGGGGCGGAGGTCCGGGGGCGCGTCGGGATATTTGGGGCGCTTGTACCGGTCCCCTTCCATCCGAAAAAGCTGCTGGGCCCCGGCGGCCCGCACCGCCGCCTTGGCGGTCTTGTCCCCCTCCAGCACCAGCCTGCGCAGTGTCTCCATCAGTTGGGTGCCCGGGCAGTACCAGCCGCAGCCATAGGAGTACCCATCCGGCGCCAGGTCAAACCACAGTTCCGGCACCGGCTGGAACCGCTCCGCCTTGGCCCGGGAGAAGGATATCCACAGGTGCTCCCGGAAGGCGGACTTATCCCGGGAAAACCGGGTGTCCCGGAAGATGCGGGAAATGGTCTTCCCCACCGCTGGCTGGACCACCAGCTGGGGGTCCAATTCCAGCATAACAGGCGTCATCTCGGTGACCAGCCCCCGCAGCGGCTCCAGCACCAGGCGCTGATACTCCTTCCGGTGCTCCTCGAACCAAGCCTTGCTGTCGTGGAGGCGGTTCTCCACCAGGAAATCAAAAAATCCCGGCGTCACAGGCATGACAGGTCACTCCTTTCCCGTCGATTTTATCACATCCCGTTCCCGTTGGCAAGCCGAACCCGCCTTTGGGCAAATATCCCACCTCTATGGCTGGAGTCTTGCCGGGTAACGTGGTATAATAAGGAAACGAAAGGAGGGCGCTCTTTATGACAGAACGCACCCGTCTTACCCGTACCGAGATCAGCTGGATCCTCTACGACGTCGCCAACTCCGCCTTTATCATGCTGGTGTCCACCACCATCCCCATCTACTTCGCCACCCTGGTGGAGGAGGCCGGGATGGACACCACCACCGCCAGCGGCCTTTGGGGGCTGGTGACCGCTGCCGCCGTCCTTATCCTGGCGGTGCTCTCCCCCATCCTGGGGGCGGTGGCTGACTACAAGGGGATGAAAAAACGGCTGTTCATCGGCTTCCTGGTCATGGGCCTGGCCGGGGCGGTGAGCCTGGCCCTGGCTCCCGACTGGCTCTGGTTCCTCTTTATCTTCGTGGCCGCACGGCTGGGCTACTCCGCCTGCAACGTCTTTTATGATTCGATGCTTACCGACGTCACCACCGACGAGCGGATGGATATGGTCTCCTCCCACGGCTACGCCTGGGGGTACATCGGCTCCTGCGTCCCCTTTATCATCGGAATCGTGGTGCTGTTCGTCACCGGGATGAGCGCCACCGGGTTCCAAATCTCCTTCCTTATCACCGCCGCCTGGTGGCTGCTGATGTCTATCCCGCTGCTGAAAAACGTCCACCAGGCCCATTACCTCCCCGGCCGGCCGGAGAGCGCGGGCAAGATATTCCGCCAGGTGGGGGCCACCTTTCTGAAGATACGCAAGAACAAGCGGCTGCTCTGCTACATCCTGGGTTACTTCTGCTACATCGACGGGGTGTACACCATCATCTCTATGGCCACCGCCTATGGCAACGAGTTGGGCATCGACACGGTGCAGATGATACTGGCGCTGCTGCTGACCCAGTTCGTGGCCTTCCCCTGCGCCATCCTCAGCGGCGTCCTTGCTAAAAAACACGGGCCGCTGAAACTCATCAAGGTCTTTATCCTGGCCTATATCGCCATCTGCCTTTTCGGCTACCAGCTGGACAAGGTGTGGGAATTCTGGGTACTGGCGGTGGCGGTGGGGACCTGCCAGGGGGGCATTCAGGCCCTCTCCCGCTCCTACTACGGCAAGCTCATCCCCAAGGAGGAATCCAACGAATACTTTGGCTTCTTTGATATCTTCGGCAAGTTCGCCGACTTTATGGGTCCGCTGATTATCTCCTTCTGCGCCCTGGTGCTGGGCTCCTCCACCTATGGCATCCTGGCCCTGGTGGTGCTGTTCGTGGCGGGGTACCTGCTGGTGCGGAAGGCGGAGTAAGATATCTATCACAAATGACAACAAAGGAGAAACCACATGAAGATCCGTGACTTTGGCGTTGAGATGTGGATGAACGCCTATGAAAACGACTGTACCCACAACCTGGCGGAGACCTGCGTCCGCTCCCTGACGGTGGAGGAACTACTGGACCTCTCCGGCAAGCGGGAGGAAACGCTGGAACAACTGGTCCAGACCCGCCTCACCTACGGGGATATCCCGGGGAGCCTGCGGCTGCGCCAGGCTATCGCCGGACTGTACCGGATCATGAGCCCGGAGCGGGTCACCATCACCAACGGGGCTATCGGGGCCAACGCCCTCACCATGCTGACCCTGGTGGAGCCGGGGGACCGGGTCATCTCGGTGCTGCCCACCTACCAGCAGCATTACTCCATCCCGGAATCCATCGGGGCCCAGGTGGATATCCTCCAGCTGCGGGAGGAGAACGGCTGGCTGCCGGACCTGGACGAACTGCGGGGACTGGTGAAAAAAGCCGGAGGGAAGGTGCGGCTCATCAACATCAACAACCCCAACAACCCCACCGGCTCGGTGATGGAGGAACCGATGCTCCGGGAGATCGCCGGCATCGCCCGGGAGGCGGGAGCGTGGCTCCTCTGCGACGAGGTGTACCGGGGACTCTGCCACCAGGGGGACCCCTACACCGCATCGGTGGCGGACCTGTACGAGAAGGGCATCTCCACCGGCAGCATGTCCAAGGTCTACTCCCTGGCGGGGCTGCGGCTGGGGTGGATCGCCGGGCCCCGGGAACTCACCGAACGGCTGGAGCGGCAGAGGGACTATCACATCATCAGCGTGGGGCGGCTGGACGACCTGCTGGCCTCGGTGGCGCTGGAGAGCCGGGAAGCGATCTCGACCCGGAACCTGGCTATCTGCCGGGAGGGCGGGCGGCTGCTGGCTGAATTTGTGGCGGGGGAGCCACATATCTCCTACGTGAAGCCCAAAGGGGGGACTACCGCTTTTCTGCGGTACGACCTGCCGATGGAAAGCGCGGAACTTTGCCGGAGGCTCCAGGAGGAGACCGGGGTGATGCTGCTGCCGGGGTCGGCGCTGGACATGGAGGGGTATTTGCGGATCGGGTATTGTAATGATCCGGGGATCACCGAGGCTGGGCTGGCGCGGTTTGGGGAGTGGCTGCGGCAGTTTTAGCCGCTGGACAGCGGGGGATGATGCGGGGCGAAGCCCCGCCGTGACCGCCCAGGCACTGGGCCGCCCATCCAAGGGCGCGTAGCCCTTGGTCGCCCGCCGCAGCGGGCGAAAGCGGCGTGCCGCCGCCGTCATGCCCTGCCCGGCTGCTACACAGCCTTACCAAAGTATAAAACGGCAGTAACTGCCTGGAGACTAAAACGCCCCTCAAACGGCCGCCGCCGGAAATAAAAAACAGCCTTAGAAAGGCTGAAAAGGTTTCTTGCTTTACAGAGTTTCCCCGAAGTGACAAGCACGGCGGCCGGAACGAGACTACCCTACACCCACCCGCAGGAGCGCACAAAAGCCTTTCCCTTTGCAGTTTCTTTCCTTCAAAACAGCCCGTTCACCGGTTACGGTGGACGGGCGTTTTTTGAGCGGCTTGCATTCTCTGACCTGTAAATCAGCCCCCGATCACCTACGGCTTTTTCACCACTGGGACCCAGATCTCGCTATATGCGTTCTCTCCATCCATTTTTGTAAAGGAGAAAGAGAAGGGCTCCGCCAATTCATAGTCCGATGTCAGCAACCATTCCGAGTATATCCTGGCCATCGTATCCTGGAGGACCTTGGGAAACGGGCCTTTGTTTGGGAACACCGCCCAGGTACGCGCCTCCACCATGCGGGTGTCCAGTCCGCAGCCGATGTTGGTTTCCGTTGTCAGCACGCCGATCATGTGTGTCAGTTCCCCGGCTTCCTCCAGAAAATTCGTGTCCGATTCGTAGGAGACGTTTACCACCTCCCGGGGCTCCATGTTTTGCAGGCGGTGCATCTCCTCCCGCTGCTCCGGGGTGATGCTTTGCGCCAGCTTCACGATCTCCTGGTTTACTCCCTCAAACTGCATCGGCACCCGTTTGCTGACGCCTGCAAAGAAAAACGCCGGTTTTTCAACGATCCTGTACTCCATCAAAGACCCTCCCTTTACCGTTACAACAAATTGCAGCCTTTGGCAGGATATGCACTGCCCCAGCTTGGCGGCCTGCGACGGCAGGACCCCGCTCCATTTCTTGAACGCTCTTGTGAATCCGTCCATGGACTGGTAGCCGTACTTGTAAGCGACATCGGTCACCTGGGCTCCCTGCAGCAACTCTTTGTTTGCTTCCGAAAGACGCCGGTTTTTCACGTATTCGTTTAGCGTCATGTTGGTAAGGGCAAAGAATATTTTTCTGAAGTGGTGGTCCGGGACGTTGATCTGCTTCGTGATCTCCTCCAGTAAAAAATCGTCCTTCAGGTGGGTTTCAATGAATTCCATTGCTTGATTCAATTTCTTTAGCATGCCGCGCCTCCTTTCTGTATTAAGGATACCAGAAACCAGAAGGATCTGCTCGACATGGCCGGGAAAAATCTGTCGGGTGATAACGCCTACCTCCGGGCCATCTTCCCCCCTACCCCCGCCCGCTCCAGGGCGGTGCGAAGGACCGGGGCCAGAAGGGTGGCCACCACGACGGCCAGGGTCCCGTTGGTCAGGGAGGTCACCGCCTTCACCGAAACGTCGGCGATGGCGGTCTCCATGGCGCCGCCCAGCAGCAGGTCACGGATGAAGTCCTTGGTGAGGTAGAGTACCGTGTAGGCGTAACTCCCCGCCGCCGAGGCCAGCAGCGTCCGGGGCATCCTGCAGCGCTTGCCGCCGGTGATGAGCCCCGCCAGGAAGCCGATGAAAAACTTGAACACCAGGGTGAAGGGGGCGGAACTGGCCCAGCCGTTGAAGATATCGAAGAAGAAGGAGCCGATGCCCCCCGCCAGGCCCCCCCGCACCGGCCCGAATAGCAGGCCGGAGATAAGGCAGGCCACGGTGGCCATGTGGATCATGGTCTTGCCCATGGGGGTGGGTATCTCGATGCGGAGGGTGGTGGCGGCGTAGACGATGGCGGCCATCAGGCCGACGATGACCATGTCGTGGACGGTAAATTTCTGCTTTTTCATGGTAAAACTCCCCTTTTCTTATGCCGCCACCCCCGGCGGCACCGGGAAGCTGGGCTTTGTTACAGGCTTTGGAACCGCTTGCTCACCTCGCCGCGGGTGAGCCATTCCAGGGTCCGCTCCAGCATTACCCCCTCCCGGGGGTCGGTGCTGTAGCTGTAGGTGGTCTTGATGGTCAGTTCCACGTACCGGGCTGCCCGGTCCATGGCCATGGGCAGACTGTCCCCCTGGAGGAGGGAGGCGGTGAGCACCGCCGCAAAGATGTCCCCGGTGCCGGGGTAGTGGACCGGGATGTAGTCCCCCACCGACTTCCAGAAGGAGTTGTGATCCCGGTCGTAGCAGATGTTGGCGTACTCCCCGGTGGCCAGGGTGACGCCGGTGACCACCACCTTCTCCGGCCCCAGTTCCCCCAGCCGGGCCAGCATGCTCCTGGCGGCGGCGGTGGTGATGGGCCCCGCCGGGGTCTCCTCCCCCAGGAGGATAGACGCCTCGGTGAGGTTGGGGGTGATGATCTGGGCCTTGCGGGCCATCCGGCCGATGCCCTCCACCATAGGGGGGGTAAAGGCACGGTACAGCTTGCCGTGGTCCCCCATCACCGGGTCCACCACCTTCATGGCGTCCGGCCAACAGTCAAAGAAGTCCAGGCAGTGGGCCACCTGGTCCGGGGAACTGAGGTAGCCGGTGTAGATGCACTCCAGTTCCAGGCCGATGCGGCGGTAGTGATCGAGACAGGGCTCCATGTAGCCGGTAAGGTCCCGCTGGCAGACGTCGCCAAAGCCGCCGGTGTGGGTGGAGAGCACCGCCGTGGGGATGGGGCACACCTGCATCCCCATCACCGAAATCACCGGCAGGATCACCGAAAGGGAACATCTGCCAAAGCTGGAAAGGTCGTGGATGGCTGCCACCCGCTGGGGCCGTGTCATCATCAGGATACACTCCTTTGTCCTCTAGTATAGACGGGAAACGAGGGAAATTCAAAACCGGTGAACACCGGCTGTGTCCCTCTCCCTTTTATGGCAATATTATAATACAGGGGGCGGCGGTTGGCTATCCATTATGAGATATTTCCAATAAACCGAAGGATGCAGGCCCGCCCCCAAAAGGCCGCTCGTCATACTGTATAATTATGACAATAAAACACTCCTGCCGCTTGTGCAACTGGTAGAACTGTTTTTTGCTGGCAGAAAGTTCATGGGTTGGCGGAGAGCGGCGGGGATAGAATAGTGTATGCGGAGGCCGGACCGTGCCGGGGTGGATAACAATACCCCGCCCGGACCCTTCCGCCGGAAGGAGCAGATGAAAAATGAACAAGAACACCGTCTCCGCTGCGGCGGGCCTTGCCGCCACCGCAGCCGCCATGGGCGCGGCCGCCTATGTAATGAACGCAAAGTCCATGAAGGGCCAGCGCAAGGCGCTGAAAAAGACCGCCGCCAAGGCCGGCCGTGTCATGACCGACGTGGTCAACGGCGTTGTGGACAGCATGGCTGACCACATCTTAGGCTGATAGGAAGTAGCTTTGCTCCTACTAGCCCGGGCTATCCCTCCCCACAAAACAGCCCCCCTGCAAAAGCAAGGGGGCTGTCCTTGTGTGTACCGGTGATCAGGCAAGAATATCCATATGGCTGCCGGGAACGGTGGAGGGGATGGCCTGCTGGAGGCTCTCCACCACGGCCGCCGCCTGCATCTCCTGCTGGTCCATGACCTTGCGCATCAGGGAGACGCCCACGGCCTGCTGGACCTGCTGCTGCTGCATCACGATGCTGGTCGCTGCAATCGACATCATATCCATGTTCGACTGCTCCTTTCTGTTTCGGAAACTTAGTACTTATCGCTGCTATCGAACCCGCCGAAGCTGTCGGGGGTGGTCTGGTAACTCAGACGGTCGGTAAGGGCGGAACTGCCGCCACCGCCGCCAAACTCGTCGCTGAGGGTGAACTGATCCACCAGGTCCTTGAGGAGGGTGGACTGGCCGGCCAACTCCTCGCTGGCGGCGGCAGACTGCTCCGCGGTGGCGGAGTTGGTCTGGATAACGCTGGATATCTGGTCCACGCCCTGGGTGACCTGGGCGACGGCCTCGGACTGCTGCTTGGAAGCCTCGGCGATGAGGTTGATGGTGGAGACGATCTCCTGGGCGCCCTCTACCACTTCCATCAGGTCCTGAGCGGTCTCGGTGGCGATGCGGGTGCCGTTCTCCACCGCTTTCATGGAGTTCTCGATCAGGTCGGAGGTGCTCTTGGAGGCGTCGGCGGACTTGCTGGCCAGGTTGCGGACCTCGTCGGCCACAACGGCGAAGCCCTTACCGGCGGCACCGGCACGGGCGGCCTCCACGGCGGCGTTGAGGGCCAGGATGTTGGTCTGGAAGGCGATATCCTCGATGGTCTTGATGATCTTGCCGATCTCCTGGGAACGCTGGCTGATCTCGCCCATGGCGGCGGTCATCTCCTGCATCTGCTTGTTGCTCTCCAGGATCTTGTCGCCGACCTGGCTGGCCTGCTCGCTGGCCTGGTGGGCGCTCTCGGCGTTCTGACGGATCTGGTCGGAGATCTCGGTGATGGTGGCGGCCAACTCCTGGACGGAGGAAGCCTGCTCGGTAGCGCCCTGGGAAAGGGCCTGGGCACCGGAGGAGACCTGATCGGAGCCGGAGGAGACTTCCTCGGCGGCCTGGTGGATCTGGACCATGGTGCTGCTCAGCTTCTGCTTGATGCTGCGCAGGGAGAGGAGGATGGCGCTGAGGTCGCCCACGTAAAGGCCCTCATCCCGGGTCTTGACGTTGAAGTTGCCGCTGGCCATCCGGCTGAGGAGGTCACACTCATCCTCGATGACCCCGCCCAGGATGGACTGGCTCTTCCGCAGGGCGGCGCACATGGCGCCCAGTTCGTTCTGGCTCTCGAAGTCAACAGGGATGCGCAGGTTGCCTTCGCTGAAGCCAACCAGGGCTTCCTTGACCTGGGCGGTGGGAATGGTGATGTTGCGGATGATCTTGGTGATGAAGGTCATCATGATGATCAGGGCCAGGACCATGACAGCGATGATGATGATGGTGGCGATGAGGAAGGTCCGCTCCTGGTTTTGGATGGCCTGATCCTTTGCGGCGTTGAGGGCGTCATCCAGCTTGGTGGAGATATCACCCATGGCGTTAAGACGGGGGGTACACTCATCCTCCACCATCTGGATGGCTTCGGCGGTACGGCCGGCGTTGACGGTGGCCAGGATGTTGGTGGCGCTGGTGCCCCAAGCCTCGGCGGCGGTGAGGTACTCGTTAAGGTTATTGTCCTTCAGGGGATAGATGCTGCGCAGGGTGGTCAGGTCCTGCTCCAGTTCCCCCAGGGATTCCTGGATAACGGTCTGCATGGAAACGTTATCCGGGTTGGTGGGGATCAGCAGGATGTTACGGAGATTCCGGGCCGCGATGTTGGCGTGCAGGCGGCTGTTTTTGATGACGGTGCAAGCCTCGATCTCGGAATTGATGATGCGACTGTAGGTAGCCCGCTGGGTGTTCATCAGGATCAAGGTGGCGCTGATGATGATGATGGAAATCAGGATCGTGATACCAAACCCCAACAGCAGACTTGATCTGATCTTCATGTTCTTGAGCATAACGTTAAGATCCTCCTCGCCTTTTTTGCATTTGGACTTCTTGGTTCCGCAACTGCTTTGGGGCCCGTTCTTGGGGTCCCGCTGTCCTGGACAAGGCTGGCCAAGGGCGCACCTACCCCCAGCCGCATTCTCCATACAATATAGTTATCGTCACTTTTTTGTAAAAGCCTACCCCTTTTTTCTGAAATTCCCCAAGGTTTTTTTGAGAAAAAGAACATTCATCTGTCTTGCCGAAGTCTGTTGAATGTGATGAAATATAGTCGGTATCGTTGAAGCGGCAGGCGGTCAGCCCCCTTTTTCCCATGGCGTTTCCTGGGGGCGCGATCCTTTTTGCAACCTATGCCCCTGGAGATAAACTCGAAAGGGGGGCGGTAATGTGGTTACATATGGTGAGCTTTTTCAGCTGATCAGCATCGTGATCCAGATCGTCACTTTGGTCGTAGTTCTCTGTAAAAAGAAGTAGCCGCCTCTGTCCCACACGGAGCGGCTACTTCTTTTAGCTGATCCCGGGGGCTAACCGTCTATCTTACGGTGCCCGGCAGGGGGCCAGCCTCGACCACTGGCCCTCTGTTGTTTATTATAGCAGGGTTTTACCTTGAGTGCAAGGAATTTCTAGGCGCGCCGAAGCAGAATAATTTTATGTCTATAGTATACTACATCCTTTTTGTAAACGCAAGAGGGCACCGGCCAGTTGGCCGGTGCCCTTCTGCCGCCAGGGGCGACAGAACTTGTGTAAGAACTGTGATAAACCACGCCGCATCCAGCGCAGGTCTCCAGGCACCCACTAAGCCAACGCACCCGGTAAGGCCGTAGGCCGTGTAGGGCATGCCAGCGGGGGCTACCCCGCTTACTGGAGCAGCTGCAACACAGACTGGGGCTGCTGGTTGGCCTGGGCCAGCATGGCCTGGGCGGACTGGACCAGCACGTTCATCTTGGTGTAGTTCATCATTTCCTTGGCCATATCGGTGTCACGGATACGGCTGTTGGCGGCGGACAGGTTCTCCACGGCGACATCCAGGTTGTTGATGGTGTGCTCCAGACGGTTCTGGAGGGCACCAAGGCTGGCGCGCTGAGAAGAAACGGTGTTGATGGCGTTCTTGATGGTGTCGATGGCAGTGCTGGCGGAGGACTCGGTCTTGATGGACAGTCCAGCCAGACCCAGACCCTTGGAACTCATGTCATTGATGGAGACACGCATCTTGTTGTAATCGTCGGCGGTGTCACCGATCTGGAGCACCAGACCACCCTTGACGCCGTCGCCCTTGCTCAGGCGGATACCTTCGCCGACACCGATCGCGTTCCCATCGTTGGCAACGGTATCGGTAACCTTCAGGCCAGTGACCTTCTCAATGGCGGCGATATTCTGCTTCCAGTTATTGTTGGCAGCATCGGCAGCGGCGTCACCACTGGAAGTCGCTCCGCCAGCAGCAGCGTCAAACTTCAGACCACCACGGCCACCCACCAGGATGGTGACATCCTTGCCAAGACCCGCTACGGCACGCATATACTCGTCATTGGCCGTTCCAGTATCATCGGTGTCCAGGGTGTTCGTCATTACAACGAACTTGTGGCCGTTGATGGTGAAAACAGCATCCTCATAGTTGGTACCATCGTACTCAACAATGTCATCAGCCTTGATCTCACGGCCTTCGTCACGGCCCTCTACCAGTATAGCCGAATTGTTGATGATATCGTTCCAGGCAGTAGCACCGTTAAACTTGGTGTGTATATCGACGCCGTTGACCTGGGGGGTATCAGTACCGGCCTTCTTGGCAGTAAACACCAGGGCGTTTGCAACACTACCGGTTGCGATGGTGCCAGCGGTAGTCCCTTCCGCCTGGATGGTAAACATGTCGCCCAGCTTGGTCTTTTTCAGCTCAGAGATGATGGCGTTGTTCAGTTCTGCAACTGTCGCCTTATCCTTGGTAGCCAGGGTGTACTCGGTACCATCGGCAGCGGTCAGGACCTTGACATCACCTGCATCATCTTTCCCAACGGTGAAGGAGACCTCATAGGAAGTCCCGTCGTCCAGGGAAACAGAATACTTGAACACATCGCCATCTTTGAGGTTGGTATCAGCGATTGCGATCGCAGCCTTTGCACCATAGATCGCAGTGGCGGCATTAGAGGAAGAACTGTTGACGCCGTTGATCTCCGCCCTGGTAGCACCACCAGTGGCTGCCAGGGAGCCATCCAGCAGCTTGGTGCCGTTGAAGTTGGCGGACTGGGAAATTCTGTCGATTTCCTCCAGCAGCTGGTCAACTTCGGCCTGCAGAGCATCACGCTCAGTGCTGGTGTAGGTGCCGTTGGCGGACTTGGTGGCCAGTTCCACCATACGGTTCAGCATGTCGTGGACCTCGCCCAGGTTGCCCTCGGCGGTCTGGATGAGGCTGATGCCGTCCTGGGCGTTGGAGGACGCAGTTTCAAGACCGGTGATCTGCGCCTTCATCTTCTCGCTGATAGCGAGACCCGCGGCGTCATCACCAGCCCGGTTGATACGGAAGCCGGAGGACAGTTTTTCCAGAGACTTAGCGACAGCAGAGTTGTTCATGCCCAGCTGACGATAGGCGTTCAGCGCCATTGTGTTAGTTCTTACGACCATTCCCATGGTGAAACCTCCTTGTATTATGCGGTTCCATCCTTGGAACCACGCTTTTTTTATTTTCAAGCCCCTTCCCCTGCGGGCCCGGCGGGGGCCGGGGACTGAAAACCTTGGTTTGCCCTTCGCTTACTATATTCGTCGCCCCCCGCAAAAACTAAAGCGCCCCCGCGAAAATTTTTCCACGGGGGCGTTGTCGGGGACAGGGGGCTTATGTTATAATGTAGGCGGCACCGTCGAACGGTAGCGGTTAGTCCCCCCACCCCGTGTGCAAACGCACACATTTTCCCAGCATCCGGGGGGCCACCTCTTTGTTGCAGACCAGGTCCCCTGAGGTCATTCCGAAAGGGGGGCGGTAGTATGGCAGTGGTTACATACGGAGAACTGTTCCAGTACTCCTTGGTGATCATCGGCATTATCGGCCTTTTCCTGGTTTATATAAAGAAATAACCGCCCAGTCCCATCTGCTGCGGTTATTTCTTTTGAAATAAACCCGGGGGGCTGACCGTTACTGGCGGTGCCATCCCTTATGTTTTTATTATAGCACATCCTGCGGAAAACGCAAGCCCCCCTGGGGTCAGGAGGGCTTTTTTGTTTTATCTCACCTGGTGTCGTGGCGGGGATGGTCGGAGACCACCTTGGCGCCCTTGGCCAGGGCGGCCATGATATCGGCATAGTGCTGGTTGCGCAGAATGAAGGTTTTGGAGTAGACCTCCCCCTTGCGGGTGGCGACGTACTTGGGGGGCAGCTGGTTCAGGGCGTAGGCGATGATATCGTTTCGGCAGGCCTCGCAGGTGCAGCAGCCCAGGGTAGCGGCCGCGCGCTCGAACTCCTCCTCCACCAGGCTCTCCATGATGTTTCTGTACTCGCTCATCATTTGTCATTCTTCCTTTCTTTGGGACCGGCGGGAAAAAACAGGTGGCCGGGTCCTTTATGCTTCACTCTCGCTGTCATCCTCCCGGATGCGGGTCTGCTTGTAGACACGGTAGACCTCCTCCGCGGCGGCGGCGTACTCCATGCCGAAGTAGGAGGGGATCAGGTGGGCAAAGACGTAGTCCAGGTCGTCCCCCTGACTCACCGCCAGCATCGTCTCGGCGATGAGGACGTCCTTCAAAAAGTGGTGCTTCGCCACGTACTTGGAGGAGAGGATCAGGTTGTACAGTACCTTGCCGATGCGCTCCGTGTCGGCGATCTCCACCGTCAGGCCCACCGCCTTGCGGAGGAACATATCCGGGAAGCGGTTCCGGTCCTGGACCATGGCGTCCATGGCCAGCAGGCCGTAGGTCTGGGCGGCGTAGGCCAGTTCCAGCAGCTGGCGGATGATGGGCAGGCACTCCTTTTTGTCCTCCCGGGGGCACATGATCCGCTGGGAAAAATACTCCGCGTCCACGTGAATGGTCATGCGCCGCCCTCCTCCCTACCCGGTGCTGCTCCGCCCGTTACTTCCCAATTTCCAAAGCCTTTTTCCCCAGGACCGAAGCCTGGCGCTTCCCTCGGCCGCTGTGATGACCGGATTATTTGCCGATCTCCAGGGCCTTTAAGGCCAGATTCTGCACCAGCTTCAACGCCGTCAGATTGGCCTCGTAGGCGTTGGAGGCCCCCATCAGGTCGATGCGCTCCTCGGTGCTGTTGACGTTGGGCATCATCACGTAGCCGTCCTCGTTGGCGTGGGGGTGGTCGGGGTCATAGACGGGGATAAAGTCCCGCTGGCTCTCCACCACCTGGGTGACCCGGACACCGCCGCCCTTCACACGGGCGGACTCCTCCTTCAGGGCGTCCTGGAAGCTGACCGCCCGCTCCTGGAACACCACCTGGCGGCGGCGGTAGGGTTCCTCGCCGGTGGCGGGGTCGGCGGTGATGTTCTGGCAGGCCAGGTTCTGGAGGGCGACGTCTATACGGAACCGCTCGGCGGTAAGGGCGGAGCCAACCAGATTCATGGAATCCAAAAGAGACATGGAAAAGACCTCCTTTCATCGGGGGGCAGACGGTCACTTGGCCGCCTGGTTCAGCACATAGCGAAGGTTGGTGAAGTGGCCGCTGACCTTCTGGTAAAGGTACAGCTGGCGGACGTAGTTCTGGTAGAGGGCCAGGCTCTGGGTGTCGGTGTCCACGTTGTTGCCGTCGGGGCGGATCTCGGTGGCCTCGTCGGTGAGGACGTGGGCTTTCAGGTCGTACTGGCCCTTCATCCCCGCCTCGGTGCCCCGTAGGGTGTCCTCAAAGGAGACGTATTTGGCCTTGTAGCCGGGGGTATCCAGGTTGGCCAGGTTGTGCAGGATCACCTGCTGCTGGACGCTGAGCCCCTCCAGGCTGCTGCGCATCATGCCAAGGGAACGGGTATCGAAAAGCATCTTTCTACCTCCTTATTCCGCTGGAGTTTGTACTTTAATGTTCACCGTTTCCGGGGGCTCGACGCCCTCGGGCAGGAGTTTTGCCATCACCACCAGGCGGTGGGTGCCGTCGTCGCCGTCCCGCACGCTGCAGGTGGAAAGGGTGAGGATGTGGTCATCCGGGCCAACGGCAACGCCGTAGTCGTAAAGGGACTTTTTCTTTGCCTCGGCGGCCAGGGCGTCCACCCCGCCCTCCGGGTCAGCGGCGATGTAGTCAAAGCTGGTGTCGGTGTAGAACACCGCGAACACCTGCCAATCCATGAAGCCCTCCATGGTGGAGAACTGGATGACCGGGGTATTCCCCGCAAACTCCGGGTCGGTGAACTTGAATAGCTGGGAAAACCGCGGTCCGTCGGGGTTATCCTGTAAGTCGCTGTGGCCGTAGATGACCACGTTGGGGCTGAGGACCTCCCTGCCGCCGATGTTGCACTCTGCGTCGGCGAAGTAGCAGCCGTAGACGCTGGCTTCCTTCCGCTCGTTGGTGCGCAGGTAGGCGATGTTGTCATGGGCCTGCAAAACACTGTTGTTGACGCGGGTCCCCGGGATGGTGATCCATCCCACCGTGTCCTGGTTCTGCTTGGTCTCGTAGTCCAGGGCATCCAGGACGTCGGCCTGGGTCTCCACCTCCCGAGGGAGGTTCAGCTGGGCGTCGGGGAGGCTGCCGGGGTCGGAGGAACCCCCCACCAGCAGGGTGTCGGGGTCCTCCTCCATGAACATCAGCACGTAGGCGAAGCCGCCCAGGGCCGCTATGGCGGCGATGGCCGCCAGGATCAGCAGCAGCTTTTTCATGGCGTTTCCTCCACGCCGGTATCCGGGTTCAGCTTGCCGCCGGAGCCCAGCAGGTCCTGACCGTTGCTCACCATCCCCATCTCGTCGATGATGCCCGCCTTATCCTCCGAACCGGCGATGCGGTGCTCCGGGGTGACGATGTAGGTGGAGAAGTGGTCGATACTGACGGCGATAGTCCCCTTGGTGTTGCTTTGCAGCGAGCCATAGTAGTCGATGCGGTCCCGCTCCTGGTTGTAGTAGTGCCAGTACAGGGTGTCGTTGGCGTACCGCCGCCCCAGGCTGAGGTTAAAGGTGGCCGGGCCGGGGAGAGAGCCGTGGTAATCGAAGTAGAGCAGCACGGCGGAGTCAATGATATCGTCGTTGGCGGACCGGGAACCGATGAGGTCGTAGATGGCCTCCTCGTCGGGGGAGTCGAAGGTCATGCGGAAGTCGTAGATCTCGGTCTGGGGGATGACACGGGTGAGATTCTTGCCATCGAAGCGGATGGAGTAGTCGTTCCCCTGGAAGATGATGCTGCGGTCGGGGTACTCCTCCCGGATGGTGTTAAAGACGCTGGCGCCTACGCGGGGGTACTCCTCGATCTTGACGATGATGGGGTTGCCCACCTGCTCGAAGTTGATGTCCTCGGCCTCCAGGGGCTCCAGGTTCTTCAGCTTCTCCTCCTCGTTGCGGTAGATGGTGAGGTCGTAGTTCTTGGTCACCGTCTTGTCGGGGGAGGTGACCTCGATGGTGACCTTGTTTTCGCCATCCACCAGGGCAAGGGCGTAGTTGCCGTCGTAGTCGCCCAGTTCCCGGGTGCCGTTGAGCACCCGCATGGTGGCGTACTGGTCGGCCAGCCGGGGCACGATATCCACCGACCAGGTCTTTTCCTTGGCGGTGACCTCGTAATCGGTGACGGCGGACTGGAAGTTGGGGGTCATGAGGCCGTAGTTGACGGCCAGACGGCGGAGGTCGGCGTTGCTGGTCTTTTCGATGAGGTTCTGGTTGGTGAACTCGATCTTATAGACCTTGCGGGTGACGCCGTCCTCGGCGATGACCTCGATCTTCACCGTCTGCTTGATCTCCAGCAGTTCGATGAGGTCGGTGGGCTGGCCGCTCTCCACCACCACGCCATCCACGCGGATGGTGGCGCCGGGGTGGTTGGCGGTGGGGATGATGATGACGCCGGGGGCCCCTTGCTTCACATCGGCGGAGTAATCGGTCTTGCTGGAGATGAACAGGGGCTTGAAGTTCTCGGTATTCTCGGTCTTGAGGGCCTTCAAGCGGGCGTCATCGCTGGGCTTTTCCCGCTGGATGAAAACGTGGTAGGTGATGACCGTCTTGCCGTCCTCGGCGGTGACCTTGACCTTGAACTCCTTCTCCTTGAGGGGCTCGTTCTCCAGGGCGATGACCTTGGAGGTGGCGCCGCTTTCGATCTCGTAGGGGAACAGGCCGGTGAGGATGTCATAACTCAACTCCACCTTGGCGTACTGGTGGTTGGTGGTGGGGGTGAAGCTGACACCGGTGGTCTTGTAGGGGACGGTAAGGTGATACTCGGTCTCGTCGGGATGGAAGCCGAAGGTCTTGATATCGGCGTTGTCCTGGTCCTTGAGGAGCAGGTCCTTCAATTTGGCGTCGGTGCTGGGCTCGGCCCGGCGGACACGGAGGAGGTATTCCTGGATGAACTGGGCCTTCTCGCTCTCCGGGATGATCTTGATGTAGAAGGGGTGGTAGCCGTTGTTGTTCTTGACGTAGTCGCTGGTCATGTCCTGGACGTCGATGGCCTTGGACAGGACCCCCAGCTTCAGGGCCGTGCTGGCGTCGTTGCTGGTGAGCCACAACAGCTTATCTCCGTTTTTGGTGTTGGTCTGCCACAGCTCCACCTCGCTGACGTTGGGGTCGTTAGAGGTGACGTTGAACTTGATCTGCCGCACCGAGTAGGGTATCTCCAGGGTGTAGGTCTTGGTGTCGGGGCTGAAGGACGGGGTGTAGGTC
>CAJUFR010000042.1 GCA_910585525.1 uncultured Angelakisella sp. | reverse complement strand
CTTTTTCCCCCTCTTGACCGGCAGACCCTGCTTCTGGGGAGAGTTTTTCGACGGCCTGAGGACCCGCGTCCCGTTGGGGGATGCGGGTCCTGTTTCACTTCTTGTTCCGCTCCTTGCCCAGTCTGTGGCGTCCGGCGGGGATGGTCACCTCGCAGCCGTAGTCCCGGGGGAGGGGGGATGAACTCTCCCGGCGCTTCCAGTATTCCTGCCAGTAGGCCCACCATTTTTCGTTGGCGGTCTCCAGTTCCTCCCCGGTGAGGGCCCCGGTCATCGCCACCGGGAGCATCTCCCGGGCCGCCACCGCCAGACCCAGGGGACCCGCCCAGAACACCAGCCGGGCGGGGGCGGAAAAGAAGGCCGGGTCCAGAGGCGGGCAGCCCAGGACCGTCTCCACCCCGGCTGCCTCCCGGATGCACCGCTCCATGGCCACCCCGTCCACCAGATGGAACCGGTCGCAGTCGCAGACAAAGGGCTCCAGCTGGTCCGCTGCCATCCGCCGGGGCCAGTCCTCCTCCGCCCCCCTTCCGCTGAGGAAGGAGACCGACACCGGGTCCAAAAACCGCAGCGCCAGCTGAGAGACCGGGGGTTCCCCCGGCCCGCCCTCCCCCAGCCAAAACTGGGTGGCGACAAATTCCACCTGGAACCGTTCCGGGAAGCCCTCCCCCCACCAGTTCCAGCCGCCAACGTCGGCGATGGCGGTTTGGAGCAATTCCAGATGCTTGGTCTCCATAGCGACAGCCCCCCTTTTGTTGGATGTATGGTATCAGTATAGCACGGGAGCGGGGGGCGGGCAAGGAAAAATCTACCGGTCCAAAATCATGAACGCACGTTCTTTTTCCTCTTGACACCGCCCCCGCCAGGGTGTAAACTAGATGCAGAACAAACGTTTTGAGGAAGGGAGGCGCCCCCCTTGGACCTGATGGACAAACTCACCATCCTTTCCGACGCCGCCAAGTACGACGCCGCCTGCACCTCCAGCGGCAGCAGCCGCTGCACACCGGCGGGAGGGATCGGCAACTGCTTCACCGCCGGCCTCTGCCACAGCTTTGCCGCCGACGGCCGGTGCATCTCCCTTTTAAAGGTGCTGATGACCAACTTCTGCGTCTACGATTGCCGCTACTGCATCAACCGCCGCTCCAACGACACCCCCCGGGCCGCCTTCACCCCCCGGGAACTGGCCGACCTCACCATCCAGTTCTACCGCCGCAACTACATCGAGGGGCTGTTCCTCTCCTCCGGGGTGCTGAAAAGCCCCGACTACACCTGCGAGCAGATGCTGAAGACCCTGGAACTGCTCCGGGGGGAGTACCGCTTTGGGGGGTATATCCATGTCAAGGCCATCCCCGGGGCGGACGACACCCTGACCCGGCGGCTGGGGCTGCTGGCCGACCGCATCAGCGTCAACATCGAGATGCCCAGCAGCCAGAGCCTTTCCCTCCTCTGCCCGGAAAAGACCCGGACCTCCATCCTGCGGCCCATGGGCTTCATCCGGGACGGCATCCAGGAGAACACCACCGACATCGTCCAGTACCGCCACGCCCCCCGGTTCGCCCCCGCCGGCCAGAGCACCCAGATGATCGTGGGGGCCACCCCGGAAAGCGACCTCAAGATACTGCGGCTGACCCAGGGGCTGTACAAAAAGTACCGGCTCAAGCGGGTGTTCTTCTCCGCCTATGTGCCGGTGGTCAGCGACGCCCTGCTCCCCGCCGGGGAGACCAAGCCCCCCCTCCTGCGGGAGCACCGGCTCTACCAGGCGGACTGGCTGCTGCGGTTCTACGGCTTCGACGCCGAGGAACTGCTGGACGAGGAGCACCCGGCCTTCAGCCCCTACGTGGACCCCAAGTGCAACTGGGCGCTGAACCACCTGGACCGCTTCCCGGTGGAGGTGAACACCGCCCCCTACGAGACGCTGCTCCGGGTCCCCGGCATCGGGGTGAAGAGCGCCCAGCGCATCCGCACCGCCCGCCGCCACAGCCGCCTGGACTGGCCCCACCTGAAGAAGATGGGGGTGGTGCTGAAGCGGGCCCAGTATTTCCTCCTTTGCGGCGGCAGGGCCCCGGAGGGGCTGCGGGTGACCCAGGACGGGGTGCTCCGGGCCCTTATCTCCCAGAAGGACCGGGAACTGCTGGCGTCCCAGCACCCCCAGGGGGAGCAGCTTTCCTTGTTCGCACCCCCGCAGGACCAGCTTACCAGAGAGGATGTGTTACAATGCCTGACCGGTCAGATCTGATCTACCGCTACAACGGGGAGTTGCCGGGGCTGCTCTGCTGCGTTTTTGAGAGTCGCCGCACCGGCCGCCTGCCCCTGAACATCTGGGAGGAATGGGAGCCCTGCACCTCCCTGGCACCGGAACTCACCATCCCCGCCAGCCGGGAGGAGGCGGCCCAGGTGTGGCGGAGCCTCCGGCGGCTCTCCCCCACCGGGGCCCACTGGGTGGAGGTCTCCTTCCTCTCCGGGGAGGAGGGCAAGGCCATGGACCTCCACGACTTTGTGTGGGAGACCTTTGAGCGGGGCCAGGACATCACCGGCTTTTTGGGGGACCCGGTGGTGGCCCGGGTGTTCGGGCTCCAGCGCCAGGTCCACAACGAGGCCCATCTCTTCCTGGAATTTTTGCGGTTCCGGGAGCAGCAGGGGGTGCTCTGCGCCCAGATCGAGCCCAAGTCCTTCGTGCTGCCGCTGATGGGGGGGCACTTTGCCGCCCGGTTCCCGGGGGAGGCGTTCCTCATCCACGACATCACCCACGGGGCGGCGCTGCTGCACCAGGGGGGGCGGATGGAGATCTACCCCCTGGAGGAGTTGTCCCTGGACGCGCTCTCCCCTGCCGAGGAGGAGTACCAGCAGCTTTGGCAGCGGTACTACGACACCATCGCCATCCGGGAGCGGTACAACCCCAAATGCCGGATGGGCCACTGTCCCAAGCGGTTCTGGAAGCACATGCTGGAGATGGAGGGGCCGGGACGACGGGGAAACCCCGCGCCCCGGGGCATCCCGGCGGCCCGGACCGTAGCGCAAAAGGGCCTGTGCCCGGGGTGATGAAAAGGGGCCTGGCGGCATGCCAGGCCCTTTTGCTGTTCCAGTGGTTTTTCCCGTTACCCCCTGGCGGCGACACGGCGGCGGCCCTGGCCGTTCATCTGGCTTTGGGCGCTTTGGAGATTGCCGGTGTTGGCGGGGCGCACCCCGGGGTCGAAGTAGGTGACGAACTTCACCGAGTACATATCGCAGACGATGGAGGTGCCGGCGGTCTCGTCGTAGAGCAGCAGCCAGGAGATCCCCACGGCGGTGAGCACCCCCTCCTTGCGGACGATGTTCTGGGTCCCCACCAAAAATTCCACCACCACGTAGTTGCCCACCGAAAGGGCGATGACCTCCTGGATGGTCTCCGGGTCGACGCCATTGGCGGTGCTGTCCGGGGGGACGTCGGGGTACTCCTGGGCGGACAGGGTGACGCTGTTCTCGTTTTCGGGCATAGGTCTGTTCCTCCTTGTCAGGTATCGTTGTAGGCCGGGGTCGGGTCGTAGAAGCAGTGGTTCCTGATGCGGGTGGTGAACACCCCCACCTGGCTGGGGAAATTGGGGCGGCAGTCAGGGCTGTAGGGGTTGAAGAACCACAGCGCCTCCCCCAGGCCAATGACCCGGTTGCCGGCCATGGCCCACTGGGCGATGCTGTACTGCACATCCTCCGGGCGCATGTTGTAGATATTCTGGGGGTTTGGGCGGCCCCCCACCGTCTCCTGGGCGCAGGTGAACTGCCCCGGCTGCAGGATGATCTTTCGGATGCTGCCCTGGCCCACCCGGGCGTACTCCCCGGTGCTGGCCCGGACCCGGTTCATCACCACGCTGGCCACCGCCGCCATCCCGGTGTCCCCCTCGCCCCCTGCTTCGCACTGGATGAGCCTTGCCAACAGTTCCAAATCGGAAAACGCCATCCCTTCCCCATCCCCTCCCTTCTGCCGCCCTCCGGCCCTCCGCTCTCCCTCTATGCCTATGCGGGGGCGGGCGGGAATAGTACCAAAAAAACGGCGGGCCGCTCCCGGGGCGGGGCCCCCATTTTTCCCCCTTTTTTTCGCCGCCCCCCTGGAAATTTCTCCGTGGCTATGCTATAGTATAACCTGGAGCAGATTGCAGTTCCTACGACACGACAGAGGAGTTAGAAGATCATGAGACGAACACTATTGGCTTTTCTGACCGCTATTTTGCTGCTGGCGGGTTTCTCCTTGCCGGCTTACGGGGCAGAGGGCCCCGGCGGACGGCTGGAGGTATTGATCCGAATGGACTACCGGGAATCCCCCGCCGTGCTGTCGGAACGGGGGTTGACCCTGACCCTCACCGGCAGGGAGAGCGGTTCCGCCGCCGTGACCCTGACGGGGAAGGACACCCAGGAAAGTTTGGACCTGGGCGGCGGCGCCGGGGTGGATATCACCTACCTCAACCCGGAGGACGCCCCTGTGGGCGGCAACGACCGGGTGGGGTTCATCATGCTGGCCTTTTCCGGCCTGCCCAGCCATGATGAATACACCGTCTCCCTGGTGGGGAAGGGGTTCTCCTCCTTCACCTCCCAGAAGCTGGCGGTGGATAGCTTTGTGCCCCGGCTTTATGTCAGTTCCCACAGCGGCGGCTTCGCCCTGGGGGACATCAACGGCGACCGGGTCATCGATCAGGCCGACCTGGACCAGGTATCCGGCGCCCAGGGCACCAGCTCCGCCGCCAGCGACCTGAACGGGGACGGCAAGGTGGATATCGTCGACCTGGCTCTGGTCCACCACAACATGCTGCAGGCCGGCCGGGAGGCGGAGGTCTTTGAAGGCGCCCTGGTGGTGGACGGGCTGCTGGAGATGGACACTATGGAGAAGGCGCTGGAAAAGTCCGGCGTCCAGCTGGAGGGCGGCAGCCTGGATGACCTGTTCACCGACAACGGCCAGCGGGTACATATCTCCGCCGGCGAGGGGGATCTTGAGTTCCCCATCGTCTTTGAAAAGCCCACCGTGATGAGCGCGGTGAACGTTGTTTCCCCTGCTGTTTCCGGCGCGCTGGAGGCGGGTACCATCCGGGTGGAGTACGGCGACGGCACCACCCAGGACATCCCCTTTGACAACTCCGCCCCCGCCGGGGTCCACGCCACCCAGCGGCAGCTGGGGGACAGCACCGTTACCATCCCCCTGGGCAACCGGGTGCCGGTAAAGAAGATCACCATCACGGTGGAGAAGGTCTACGGCGAGGACGGCAAGGCCACCTACATGGTGGTGGAAAAGATCGAGTTTTTGCGGGATATCATCCCGGATAACCTGGACCTGGGGGCATCGGTGCCCCAGAACGTCTTTGCCCAGGCCGGCGTGGGCCAGGCCACCCTTTCCTGGCGGCCGGTGGACAACGTGGACGGGTACATCGTGAAATACGGCGAGAAGCCCAACGCCCTCATCAAGCAGCAGAAGGTGGGGCGCAACGAGGCGGTGATCTCCGGCCTAAAGAACCTGACCACCTACTACTTCACCGTCTCCGCCTACAACGGGGACTGGACCGGTGACCCCTCGGCGGTGGTCAGCTGCGTCCCCATCCCCGGCAAGGCCCCGCTGCCCCCCGATAACCTCTCCCTCTCCCCCGCTGACAGCGCCATCACCGTCAACTGGAAAACAGCGGAGGACGCCGAGTTCTACGACGTCTACTACAAGGAATCGGCGGCCAGCGAGTTCCAGCGGGTGGCCGAGGCCATCACCGCCACCAGCTTCACGGTGGAAAAGCTGACCAACGGCGTTTCCTACGACTTCTACGTGCGGGCGGGCAACCAGATCGGCTACAGCAAGCCCTCCCTTACCGCCACCGGCGAGCCGGAGGAGGATAAGATCATCATCCCCACCCTGCCCACCAAGAACCGCATCCCCAACAGCGCCATCACCAAGGTCACCATGGA
Organism: uncultured Angelakisella sp.; assembly: GCA_910585525.1. Lineage (GTDB taxonomy): Bacteria > Bacillota > Clostridia > Oscillospirales > Ruminococcaceae > Angelakisella. The sequence goes on along the minus strand of CAJUFR010000042.1, from coordinate 12,406 downwards.
AAGTCCCGGAAACATATCCTCCGAATATGAAGGCAAATTCGATATAAGCTGGGTATACGACGGGGACTTTGAGACCCACTGGACCGCCGCCTCGTGGGGAAGGAGCAGCCGCTTCACCTTTGAGTTCGACGAGGAAAAGAGCATGAACTACATGGTCTATGTTCCGCGTCTCAACAAGGGCTACCCGGAATCCCTGGCCAAGTATTCCATCACCGTCTGGGATAAGGACGGCAACCAGACCCACCTGACCTTCGATCAGGGGAAGCTGGAGAACTATCCCGGCGACTGCGCCGCCCCCACCCTGCTGAACAACCCCAAGGAGACCGGCTACGCCATCCTTCCCTTTGAGCGCAACGACCACATCAAGAAGATATCGGTGCTGGTGCGCCAGTGGAACGGCGCTCCCAAGCCCAACCCCTCCCTGGCCGAGGTGGCCTTCTACTCCTACGACGGCATCGATGACGACATCGCCGCCCTCTTCACCGACAGTTCCTACACCGCCGTCATCCCCGGCATCACCCAGCAGCAGATCGACAAGCTGCGGGCCAGGGCGGAGGATTCCGAGGGCTACTATGTCAACAAGGATATCCTGCTGAAGGAACTGGATATGGCCGAGGCCCTGATGAAGGGGGATACCTCGGTGCTGGGCCACGTCATGGACCAGGTGCAGTCCAGGAACGCCAGCGGCGATCCCAAGCGGATCAGCACCCTCCAGCCCCTGGGGGTCACCGCCGCCGCGGGCAGCCAGGTGGTCATCTACGCCAAGATCCCCCAGGGGGAGAAGGTGACCCTGGTGCCCACCCAGCATTATGCCGAGGCCGCCCGTTGGAAGGGCGCCACCCAGCAGCTGGTGAACGGCCGCAACATCATCACCATCCCCCGCATCAACGACGTTTCCCAGCAGAAGGGCGGTTCCCTCTACCTGCAATACGACGGAGACCGGGCCGGTGACATCAAGCTGCAGGTGCAGGGCGGCACCGCCATCCCGGTGCTGGAGCTGGCCGACTGGCACAGCCTGGACGAGGCCGCCATCCGGGGCCGCATCAGCGATTACATCCAGCAGCTGGACCGGTACTATGACGCCAATGTGGCGCGGCTGGGCAATAGCCTCCAGACCCACTACCTTAACGCCACCGAGATATCCCTGCCCCATCTGCTCCTCTCCATCCCCGCCAGCCAGGCAAGGGCCGGGCTGGGCACCGGGGACCGGGTGGACGCCCTCTACCAGGACGCCCTGGCCTGGGAGGAAGTGATGCAGCTGATGTACTACACCCACGGCATCGAGAGCGACGCCCTGGAGGCATCCCGCTCCCGGCACAACATCCGGTACATGCGGATGTTCGCCAACGCCTTTATGTACGCCGCCGGTGACCACATCGGCATCGGCTTCGGCTCCTGTTCCGGCATGATGGGCGGCCGTCCCACCTCGGTCACCGGGGCGGACAACGCCAACGGCCTCTTTGGCTGGGGCATCCATCACGAGATCGGCCATGTCATGGACAGCCTGGGCAAGGCGGAGATCACCAACAACATCTACTCCCTCTTCGGCCAGACCCACGACGGAAAGGACAACGCCCTCACCTCCCGTCTGGAGGCCTCCAACAAGTACGAGCGCATCTACGAGAAGGTCACCTCCGGCCAGGTGGGGATGTCCAACGACGTCTTTGTCAGCCTGGGGATGTACTGGCAGCTGCATCTGGCCTACGACGGCGCCGACGACAACTTCTACAACCAGCTGAACAAGGTCTACAAGGGCGGCGGGGACGATGCCTTTATGGCCGCCGCCAGCCAGGTGGCCGGGTGCGACCTCAGCGAGTTCTTCCGAGCCTGGGGCCTGGAGCCCAGCGGCCAGAACGGCCCTGCGGAGACCCGGAAGGTGCAGTACCTCACCGACCAGTCCCGCCGGGAGCGGATGGCGGGGACCCAGCAGCAGAGCGGCACGGTGGGCATCACCGCCAGCTACGACAAGGAGAAGATGGAGGCCACCATCAACATCACCCCTGTCACCGGCGCCAAGATGCTGGGGTACGAGATCAGCCGGGAACTCAACGGCAAGACCGAGGCGGTGGCCTTCCTGTCCGCCAGATCCGGTGAGACCAGCTGGAACGATCCCCTGGGCTCGGTGAACAACAAGCCGGTGACCTACTCGGTCAAGGCGGTGGATATCCTGGGTTATGTCATCGCCGAGGCCCAGGCCCAGCAGCTACAGATCTCCCACGACAACATCATCCCCCGGGAGGAATACCAGTGGAGCCAGGAGAACGGCGGGCTGGTAGCCACCTTTGAAGAACCCCGTTCCGTGGCGGCCATCCGGTTCACGACCACCAACGCCGCCACCGCTGCCGCCGACGCCGATGCCGATGCCAAGGCCGGCACCCAGCCGGCCAAGGACTCCGGCCCGGTGAAGGATTCCGGCCCCGTCCCCAAAGCCGCCACCGTGAAGGTGGAGGTGAGCCAGGACGGCGCCACCTACACCCCCGTCCGGGAAATGAGCCTGGAGGAGTTTACTAAGAGCGCCGGTAGCCTGGTGTTCTTCACCCGTGAGAGCCACGACGGCAGCATCTGTCCCTTTGACGCCAAAAAGGTCCGGGTCACCGGGCTGCCCGCCGGGATGACGGCGGAGCAGGTGGACCTTGCCGCCTACCCCGGCGACAGCATCCAGTTCGGAGAAAACGGCGTGGGCATCCTGGGGGCCGACTACAAGGACCTGAAGGCCGGCACCCTGGTGGTCACCGGCAGCTACCGGGGCAACCCGGTGTTCAACACCATCCTTCTCTACAGCAGCCGCCAGACGGTGGACGAAGAGACCGGCGAGGTGAAGGAGGAGGAGAGCGTCCCCCTGGCGGGCACCGTCTACCTCTTCGCCGCCCTGCCCCAGGAGGGGGATATGGGTGATATCGACAACGGCCTGTGGGTATTCGTTCCCAACCAGCAGACCGACAATGAGTTCACCTCCGGGGAGGAGGGCTGCACCAGCAGCCTGCTTTCCACCCGGGTGATGGCGGAACTGCACCGCACCGACGCCCCGGAGGGCGGCGGCAAGCGGATCACCGCCGCCACCCGCTGGATCCCCTCCCCCACCTACGACACCATGCCAAAGATCATCCTGGAGGAGTAACGAAAGATGAAGCAGATCAGCAAGACCCTGCGGCTGCTGCTGGCGGTGTCCATCGCCGCCTGCTGCACCGCGGTGACCGCCTTTGCCGCCCAGCAGCCCTGCATCGTCCTCAAGGCCAGCGGGGCCAGGAACCAGTACACCCTGCGCCTGGACACCTTTAGCAGCGACTTTGAGTCGGTGCAGTTCGACATCGTCATCGACGGCCAGGTGGAGGTCCCCCGGGTGGAGTGGCGGGACGATTCCCCCGCCCACTACCAGGAGATCACCACCGCCACCCGGGGTGGCGACACGGTGCTCACCGTCTCCATCGACCGGCTGCGGCCCATCGCCAACAGCAACAGCGTGGAGCTGGCCGATATCACCTTCTCCAAAAACCTCTCCGCCTCCGCCTTTTCGGCGGGGGAGGAGATGGTGGCCCTGGACAAAAACCAGGATAAGACGGTGTACCATGACCCGGCCATCAGCGTCAGATCCCGCACCTACGAAAGTTCCGATGACAGTTCCGACACCCTGCGGTGGGGGGATGTCTCCGGCAGCACCACCCAGATCGGCGGGCGGAAGGCCCTTACCGTCCGGGTCCGCAGCGGCGAAGTGGTGAGCCAGGATATCTTCCGCCAGGCGGCGGAGGACGGTCTGCTGCTGGTGCTGGACTACGGCGACTACCGCTGGACCTTCGACACCGCCAAGGGGGTGAGCATCCCCGACAGCCAGCTTTACTACGACTTCGCGGTGGATCAGATCAACTACCGCAACCTCTCCGCCGTCGTGGCGGAAACCGACCTGGTCCAGCTGGAGACCGCCCACAGCGGGGCGCTGCCCTGCGAGGGGGTGCTCTCCTGGCCGGTGGGCACCGAGCAGGCCGGGGCGACAGCCTACCTTTCCTTCTACAACGAGAACCTGACCCGCCTGGACTACCGCGCCACCCTCCAGGTCACCGGTGACGGGATGGCGGAACTGCCCCTGAGCCGGGGCGGCAAATACGTGGTCTCCAGCCGGAACTTCTGGAGCCAGCCGGATACCATCCCCACCGGCTCCACCCAGCCCCCCCAGGAGGTCCCGGAGGTCACCGTACCCCCGGAGGACCAGGTCACCGCCCCCGCCGAGCCCCTGGAGCCGGAGGAGCCGGAGCCCGCGTCCTCCCTCCCCCCGGAGGCGCTGGAGTCCGACGGCGAGGGGGGCAAGATGCCCGGATGGGTGCTGCCCCTGGTGGGCGCCCTGGTGCTGCTGGTGGGGGGCGGAGCCCTGGCCTATCAGCTTTGGAGCGGGAAGAACAACGATATCCAAATCTAAGGGGGGACGTGGTGTGAGGCACTACTTCGTCATCAATCCCGCCGCCGGGAAGGGGGCCGCCAAGGGGCTGACGGCCAAGCTGGAGGCCCTCTCCCAGGGGCGGGAGGAGGAATTGGTCCTCCACACCACCACCGCCCCCGGGGACGCCACAGGCTACGTGGCGGACCAGTGCCGCCGCCACCCGGGGGAGCCGCTGCGCTTCTACGCCTGCGGCGGGGACGGCACCGTCAACGAGGTGGCCCGGGGCCTGCTGGGCCACCAAAACGCCGCCCTGGGGCTGGTACCCTGCGGCTCCGGCAACGACCTGGCCCGGAACTTCCCGGACCGGGATTTCCTGGACCTCCCCGGCCAGCTGGCCGGGGAGGAGGTGCCGCTGGACCTCATCGACTTTTGCGGCCGGACAGCGGTGAACCTCTGCAACTGCGGCGTCGACGCCGATGTGGCCCACAACATGCCTCTTTTCCGCCGCATCCCGGGGGTCTCCGGCTCCACGGCCTACCAGCTGTCCATCCTTTACACCTTTCTCCGCCCCCTGGGGAAAAGCGCCGCTGTGACCCTGGACGGCGCTCCCTCCATCCAGGGGGAGGTGCTGTTGTTCCTCTGCGCCAACGGGCGGTACTATGGCGGCGGCTACAAGGGTGCCCCTCTGGCCCGGGTAGATGACGGCCTGCTGGATGTCTGCATCGTCCCCAAGCTGAACCGGGGCAAGATCCTCCGCATTCTCGGCCGGTACCAGAAGGGCCTACACGTCAGCGACCCGGAGTTGTCCCGGCTCGTCACCTACCGCCAGGTACGCCAGGCGGAGGTGCGCTTCGCCCAGCCGGTGACCATCTGCCTGGACGGCGAGACCTTCCAGGGGGATCACGTCACCGCCCGGGTACTGCCGGGGGCTGTCCGTTTGGTGCTGCCTGTTGGGGGCTAGGGATATGCTCCGGGGACAGGCGGATATTTTGTCGGTTTTTTTGCGGAGGACGGGGGGCAGGTACTTGACAAAGATGATTTTGATGATATAATAGATAATGCTATTTGCGGCGGTGCTGGAATCGGCAGACAGGCACGTTTGAGGTGCGTGTGCATTTGCGTGTGGGTTCAAGTCCCATCCGCCGCACCAACTAACCCAAACACTTTAGATGCCATGCGGATAAACCCGCATGGCATCAAGTGTTTGTGGGCTTTTTAGGGGTCAAAAATCAGCTGGTCAAACGATAGATGCAAAAGAGGGTTTGTGAGCAACCGGCAGGATTTGAACCCCACAAAATCCCCGTTTTGGGTAGTTTTGAGCCTGTGCCCTTTTTGAATCGGGCAGGGGCCCACAAAAAAGATACTGCCCTTCCCGTAAAAAGATAGACGAAAATAAAGGTTTCGTTTTGTTGGTTACCCACAGTCAACAAACTGGTGCCCTTTTTGCTATACCATCAGCTGAAAAAGGGCACCAGCCCCGGATGCCTTCACAAACCATATCCAGCGCCCAGCCTTTCTTCCCTTTTGGGAAAAGCAGCTGGGCCTTTTTTGTTTCCCAATCAAAAAGGGCACAGCCCTCACCCTCAAATCATCAGTCCCCCCAAGCGCCGATGTTTTGCGAAAGCAGAATGTCGGCGCTTTTTGTATTTTAAGAAAAAACAGAAAAGGAGAAAAAGATGATCATCGAAGTGACCCAAGAAACCACGACCACCCGCTGGCGGGATATCCCCATCCCCAGCCGCTGCAAAAACTGCCCCTACCCCCATGTGGGCTTCACCTGCCGGGACCGGGATGGCGGCTGCCTGCGGACCGATGTGGAGCGGCTCAGTGAAAAGCACCGGATCAGAGCGGAAAAAGGCGGTGTTTCCTGTTGATATTGGTGGTTCCCTTTTGAGAAGAAAACCGGTATCGTGTTGGAAGAAAGGAGTGAGAAAATGGATCAGATCAAAGCAACTCTCTACAGCAAAACCGACCCGGCCCTGGGCAGCGTTACCATCCAGTTCCCCATCCACCGGAAGGAATACGACCAGGTGCTGGAGCAGCTGGAGTCCCTGGGCATTGGCAGCCCCCTCGACCAGGATTGCCAGATCGAAACGCTGGACAGCCACTACCCCATCCTGAAACGGCTGGAGGAAACGCTGGTCAACCTGGATGAACTGGACTACCTGGCCAAACGGCTGGCTGGTTTCGATGTGGGTGAGGCCCTCCAATTCCAGGCGGCTGGATCAGCGAAGGGCATCTCGTCCATCCAGGACTTCATCAACCTGACCTTCTGCTGTCAGCAGGTCACGGTGGTACAGGATTTCCGGGATCTGGAGCAGATCGGAAAGGACCATGTCATGGCGCTGAATGGCGGCTGTATCAGTATGGAGGAGTTGAAAAACACCGACTTCCGAAAAAGGGCACAGGACCTTCTGCAAAACGGAGAAGGCAAGATCACCCCTTATGGCGTGGTCTACGACAACGGGATGAAGCTGCGTCCCCTCTACACCGGCGGTCCCTTCCCCGCCTACGGCTGCGGGGAGCCCCTGGTGGTGGCCTTCAAGCCCCAAGAGGGCAGCGAAGAAAACTTCCTGTTCCTCCCCATGGCCGAAAGCAGGCTGTACCGGGTACTGGAGCGAAGCGGCGTCATCGACCCCAAAAACTTCGAACTCTGCTATATCGACCAGGCCCCTATGGAAGAGATCATATCCTCCCTCTCTCTGGAGAAGGAGGATATTTTCATGCTCAACCGGCTGGCGGCGGCACTGGAGGTCATCCCCCCGGCAGAGATGGAAAAGCTGAAAGCCGCTGTTTACCTTACCGAGCCGGACACCTCGGAAAAATTCCTTGCTCTGATGAAAAAGGTGGAACAGCTGGATGACGCCTTGCGGCCCCTGTCCACAGGACCGTCCACCCTCCGCCTGTATATGCCCCTCACGGCGGAGTTTACCGAGGATGGATTCGACTACGAGGAGCCGGAGCATCTGGAAGGACGTGAACTATATCAATACGAGGAGCAGATCGCAAAAGCCCTGGAGGACTACCGGATGCCGGAGGAGGCGGAACGAGGCATCATGCACTGGTATCATGAGGAGGACAGTGTCAATGAGAAGGTCCGGTCGGTGGTGTTCCGCCTGGAGAAACGAGACTTCCAGCTATGGGGGGTGGCGGAATGTCGGCTCGATAGCGGCCTGACTTCCAAAGAATTGGCGGCTCTCAAGGAATATATCACCGGGCAGGCGTCGGATGGCTGGGGGGAAGGGTTTGAGCAGCGGGATATTGGAGTAGATGAGGGTGTCCTCAATGTCCACCTGTGGAACAGCGGTGACTGGAGCCTTCAAACCGAGGCGGAGCAGTTCACCCAACAGCAAAAAATGGGAGGTATGTAACAATGAAAAGACCAAGTATCATCGCCGTCGTTGAAAATGGGGAAACACGGTGTGGCCTGACGGAAGAGATCACCGGGTTGGGTAGCCTTCCGTATCGCCTGACACGGTCCTGCCCGGAAGGGTGGGAAAAGCCACAGAATGTATTTCAGTCTATGGAAGAGGTCCTGACAGAGGTCAGCCTCGAACAGTATCAGGCGTATTTGGATCACCCGGAAGAAGCAGACGATTACAACGCCATGATCGAGATCGACGTGGATCATGACGTGATACGGATCGATGAGGATACAGGCATGGAGCTACTACCCGGTATCGGTCCAGACCGCAGAGGAGGGCGGCGTCCAGTTGCTGGTCAAGACCTTCCTTGTGCCGCCGGACACAGCGCCCACGGAACTCATCGAGAAAGACCTGACCCGTCGGGGCGTCGCCTATGAGGCCATCGATATCCTCCGCCAGGAACAGCCAGGAGAAACTGAGAAGAAAGCTGTCTCCCAGGCTGTGACCTTAGAATCGGAAACGGACAAAATGGAGGATATCCTTCCTCTGTTGAAGTCCACCATGGACTACTGAGCAGATGGTTTTTCCGGGACACTGGTCTTGGATAAATCCTCCATGAAGGCCAAAGAGACGGGGACTTCCAGTTACTCCTACCAGCTGAAGGAGACCAAGGAATACACCGGCCTGGACCGCAACGACCCCTACTACATCCCCAAGACCACCGAGAAAAACGGCGTTACCCTCAAACTGGCGGATGTGAAGTGGACCCCCATAGCCAGCGGAGCGGAGAACAGCGAGGTCCCGTCCCTATACCAGGCTACGGCTCTTTACACCGGGACTGCCTGGGGGAGCAAGGCAGACGGATATACCGTGACCGCCGAGTACACCGGAGAGGTCAGCCGGATGACCGAAGGAAAGGTGCTGTACAGCATCGTGTATGAGGAAGTGCAGCCGGAAGAAGAGCCCTTTCCCTGGCGGACGACAGGGCTGGTGATCCTGGCAGTAGGGATCGCAGCCAGCGCAGGTGTGGGGCTGTTCTATCTGGTCTTGTTCCGCAAAAAGCGGAAGGCCGGAAAGGCCCTCGGCGATCCCTACGCAGACCGCCCCAAGCTGCACCGCCCGGAGATGCTCCGGGCCATGGACAGAGGATCGGAGGAGAACGAGGGATGAAGGGAAAAATGAAGGATATTTGGTACCGCCGCGGCGGATGGCTTCTCCTGCTGGGGATTCCTTTTGCGGTAGTGGTCATCGGTCTTGCCATCGGGCAGGCCGTCCCCAATAAAACCCCGCCCCGCATCGAGGCGGCCCCGCCCGCTGAAAGTGATGTTACCTTTGATATGGAGGTCAACCAGACGTACACCGCCGAGGATGGTGTAGTGGTCATCCCTGCCAGCGAGCAGTCTGGAAAGTCCCAGGCGAAGCCGGTGGAACACCTTCCCGACCAGGCTTGGGAGGACTACGCCTCCCTCTCCACCCAGGGCTACACCCTGCCGGAGGATGCTGTCTTGCCGGATGGCTCCATGGGGCTCCTCACTATCCCCAAGCTGGACCTGTTCGCCCCGGTCTATGAGACCGAGGAGGGCGGCGAGATAGAATCCATGACCAAGGGGTTGGCCCATTTTGCCGTTACCTCTGCCTGGGAGGGCAACATCGGACTGTGTTCCCACAATGTCGCTCCCGCCGGAGCGGCGGCTTACTTCCGGGACATCCACCAGCTGGTGGAGGGTGATATTGTCCAGTATAAGACCGCTTTGGGCGAACGGCAGTACACGGTCAACGAGGTGAAGGAGATCACGGAAGATGACTGGTCCTTCCTTGGCCGCACAGACGACAACCGGCTCACCCTCATCACCTGCATTACCGGCAAGCTGTTTTCAGCAACTTGATACCCGGTGAGTATCGAGTCGAGGAGACCGCCCCGCCCCAGTATTACCAGGGGACCGATAAGGTCCACACTGTGAACATCCCGGAGGGCAACAGCGAGACCATTACCGTGGAATTCCGCAACGAGCCTTGGACCGGGCTGACCATCAAGAAGGTGGACGCCACCGATGGTCACGGCCTGCAAAATGCTGTGTTCAAGCTGTACGAGGGGACAGACGCCGAAAAGTCTAAATTCCTTGGGGACTTCCAGACCAACGAGAATGGTGTTGTCGTAGTACAGAAGCTGGAGAGCGGAAAATACTATACCATCGTTGAGGCACAGCCGCCCCATGGGTACTTTTTGGACGCCGAGCACAGCAGTACACCCTGGGAAAACATCTTCTCCAAGGGGAGGTCATTCCGAAGGATATCCAGAAATCGCTCCATTGGTTGACCGCCTCGGCGGAGCAGGGCAACCAATTCGCTCAATACACCTTGGGCAAGCTGTTCCTTCTGGGCAGGGAGGTGGAACAGGACCGAGAAACCGCTGTCCGCTGGCTCACCCTTTCAGCGGAGCAGGGGAACATCTACGCCCAGTATTATCTGCTCCACCTGGATGATTTTCGGGACCAGCTGGTGAGACAGGGGGTGGCCCGGCTTTTTCACCACTTAGGGAACCTTTTCCTGGAGCAGCTGCCGCCAGCCGGTCAAGGAGTGAAAATGGGTACAGACCACAAACTGCGGCGGAAGCTGCGGGAAAAGAAAGCGGCCCAAGGTCACAAGCGAGATGACCATGAGCCGGTGATGACATCATAGGAGGTTTACAATGCCATACATCTATTTCACAGACCAGCAGAAGGAGCAGGCCGCAGGGGTAGACCTTGCGGCTTTCCTGGAAAGCCAGGGGGAAAAACTTGTCCGATCCGGGCGGGATATGCGCCTGACCAGTGATCACAGTATCACCATCCGAGGGAACCGCTGGTACGACCATGCAGCCCAAAGAGGCGGTGGCCCCATCTCATTCGTTCAGCGGTTTTACAATTTGGACTACCCCGATGCGGTGGAACTGCTGCTGGGCGATGGAGGGACTATATACCCTGCCGCCACGAAGCAGGCACAGGAGCCGCCCAAGCCTTTTGTTCTGCCGCCTGCCAATGGAGATGCCCGAAGGGTCTATGCTTATCTGGTGAAGCACCGGGGGATCGCCCCGGAGGTGGTCAGTTACTTTGTCCGGGAAGGGCTGCTGTATGAGGACGCCGAATACCACAACGCGGTGTTTGTGGGCACAGACGAGGCAGGTGTTCCCCACCATGCCCACAAGCGCAGCACCAACAGCTTCGGAAAAACCTTCCGTATCAATGTGGAGGGGAGCCTTCACCGGTACAGCTTTCATCACCTTGGCACGGATGGGACGCTCTTTGTCTTTGAGGCCCCGATAGACCTTTTATCCTACCTCACCCTCCACCCGGAGCGGTGGCAGGAACACAGCTATGTCGCCTGCTGCGGGACCTCCTTTCTTCCGACAGAGAAGATGCTGGACCGGATGCATCAGGTGGATGAGGTCTTCCTCTGTCTGGATAACGACCAGGCAGGGCGGATGGCAACCCAGCGGATGGCGGCTCTCTTGGCGGAAAAGGGCATCCCCAGCCAGTCTCTGACCCCACGGCTCAAGGACTGGAATGAGGACCTTGTCAGACGAACGCTGTTGCAAAAGGAGGAGGGACCATGTCAGATATTGGTCTGATGATGGCTATGGCTGGTGTGGTCTTGCTAGTCTTTGGCGGTATCTCTGTGCTGTCCAACAACTATACCCTCAACGGCATCAAGGCCAGGACAGTGGGGAATGGCCAGCACGGGACCGCAAGATGGGCCACGCCAAAGGAAATACACCAAACCTACGACCACATCCCCTTCGCCGTTCGGGACTGGCGGCGGGGAGAAAACCGCCCTGCCCGGCAGGGACTTGTCCTGGGCAGCACAGGCAAGAAAAGGATCACCGCCTTGGTAGACAGCGATGATATCCATTGTCTCATTATCGGGGCCAGCGGCGTGGGCAAGACCGCCTTCTTTTTGTATCCCAATCTTGAGTACGCCTGTGCCAGCGGGATGAGTTTCCTGGCCTTGGACACAAAGGGAGACTTGGCCCGTAACTACGGGACCATAGCCCGGAAATACTACGGTTACAAGGTCTCGGTCATCGACCTGCGGAACCCTACCCAGTCGGATGGGTTTAATCTGCTGACACTCATCAACCGCTACATGGATGCCTCAAAGGAGGACCCCACCGATCTTGCAGCCAGGGCCAAGGCAGAGAAGTATGCCAAGATACTGGCAAAGACCATCATCGACCCGGACGGGAGTGACCGTGGACAGAACGCTTTCTTCTACGATGCGGCGGAGGGCCTGCTCACCTCGGTGGTCCTTCTTCTGGCGGAATTTATGCCGCCTACCGAAAAGGACCCTGTGGACAAGCGGCACATCGTTTCGGTATTCAAGCTGGTGCAGGACCTGCTGGAGCCTTCACCGGTGGGGAACCAGAGCCACTTCCAGGTGCTCATGCGGATGCTGCCCTCGGAGCACAAAGCCAGGTGGTTTTCAGGGGCCGCCCTCAACTCGGCGGACCAGGCGATGGCTTCAGTTATGTCCACGGTTCTCTCCAGGTTGAATGCCTTTCTGGATTCGGAATTGGAGCAGGTGCTTTGCTTTGACAGCGCCATCGACGCAGAAACCTTTGCGGCGGAGAAATCCGCCATCTTTCTGATCCTGCCGGAGGAGGACAGCACAAAGAACTTCATGGCGGGGCTGCTGA
>CAJUFR010000041.1 GCA_910585525.1 uncultured Angelakisella sp. | reverse complement strand
CTTCTTTCTGTCGACACAGAAAGAAGGGCCCCGCCGGCGAGGCGGTCGAAGAGATAAGCTAATAATCAAGAAAAATGTACGGAAAGGAACGAGACCTAAAACCGAAAACCCCCACGTTCAAGAATCGGCCTACGGCCTGTCTTGAAGGAAAGAACCTGCAAAGGGAAAGGCTTTTGGGCGCTCCTGCGGCCGGGTGTAGGCCAATCTCGTTTTGGCCGCCGTGCTTGTCACTTCGAGATAACCGCCTAAAAGAGGAAACCTCTCCAGCCTTACCAAAACAGATTCAATTTCCGGCGGCGGCCTTTTTAAAATCGTCTCATAAGGGGATTTCGCTCCCTGCGGGGAGCGACCAAGGGCTCCGCGCCCTTGGATGGGCGGCCCGGTGCCCGGGCGGTCAGGTCGGGGCTACCGCCCCGCACCCCCCTACCCAAAGATCAGCGTTTTCACCACCACCGGTACCACCAGACCATCCATCAGCGGCCGCCCCATATCTATGTAATCATTCTGCTCAACATGGATGGAATCCAACGACACCACCGGACGCCCCCCGGCCAACACCCCCGCTGCCGCCTGGCCCAGCGCCTTGGCGATATCCCTCTCCACCACCAGTAGCAGCGGCGCCCCCGCCGGCAGCACCCCCGCCGCCTGGCCCAGCGCCCCCGCCAGCGCCTTCAGCCGGGGATAACTGGGGTCCCCCTCCCCCTCCAGGGCGATGACCACCGCCCCGCTGTCGCTCTGGGACAGGAACCATTTTACCCGCTCCGCCACCGGCCCCGCCTCGCCCCGGAAGGCACTCTCCTGCTCCTCCTGGCTCAGCTTCAGCACCGGGATATTTTTCAGGGGGAACACCCCCGGGTCGGTGTAGGTGATGGTGCTGCCGGAAAGGGTGGTGGTGTAGCTCCCCGCCCCCACCACCGTGGCCCGGATGGTCTCCTTCCCCTTCTCCAGCCGGAAGGCCGTGCAGAGCCGCCCCTCCCGGATGGCCTCCCCCAGCAGCAGGCCGATGTCCCCGTAGGGGATGGGGTCGTCCCCCCCGGCCAGCCCCCGGTACACCCCGTCCGCCACCCCGCCGGAAAAGAAGATGGCTCTCACCGGCTTCTGCCCGGCAAGGTCCAGCCAGCTGCTCCCCGGGGTCTGCACCCGGCGCAGCAGGGGGGAGGGCGGGGAGAGCCCCAGGCACTCCTCCAGCAGCTGTGCCATCCCCCGGCAGACCTCCTTTAGGTCCGCCAGGCTGGCCCGCTCCCCCTCCCGGAGGGGGACGCCCCGGCTCTCCGCCACCAGGGCGGCGGCGGGGCTCAGGTAGGTGACGGTGTAGTCCGGCTCCAGCCGGATCAGCCGCCCCCCGATATCCAAACAGCCTTTTCCTACCGTCCTTCCGCAGTCGAACAGCACCAGGTTGGTGGTGCCGCCCCCGATATCCAGGTTGACGGCGGTACAGCACATCTCCTCGGAATACTGCTGGGCGCCGCTCCCTTTCCCGGCGATGATGGCCTCCAGGTCCGGCCCGGCGGTGGAGACCACGAACTCCCCGGCAAAGCCGCTGAGTTTTTCCAGCACCAGGGCGGAGTTCTCCTTCCGGGCGCTTTCCCCGGTGATGATGACGGCGCCGGTGCCGGTATCCGCCGGGGTGAACCCCGCCTTCTGGAACTCGGCGGCCACGATGTCCCGGACCCGGTCACCGTCGATGCGGCTGCGGTCCAGCAGGGGGGTGGTGTAGATACCGCTGCGGTACACCACCTCCTTGTCCACGATGGAGACCTTGGGGATGGAAAAATACCCGGCGGTGTTCTCCATGGCGATGCGGCTGAAGATCACCTGGGTGGTGGAGGTGCCGATATCGATGCCCACGCTGAGGATGGTATTGGTGCTGTCCACGGCTCCCCACCTCCCTTCTAAAGACCACAAAAGGCCAAAGCGCCCGCGTCATCCGCGGCACTCTGGCCTTGTTGCCGGTGGGCCCACCCTGTTGTGGGTCCGCATTTTTTATGGATGATATGCTGTTATCCCAATTCGCAGGGGAAGCACCCCAGGAACCGGAGGGAGACCCCCTCATGCTCCGCCTTCGGGATGCCGCCGGTGTAGCGGAAGTCGTAAAGCAGCACAGCGGCGTTACAGTCCGGCAGCTGGCTGGTGTCCAGCTTCTTCACCTCCGGCAGGAAGTCGCCGCTGTTGGTGAAGGGCTCCAGCAGCGCCCCCAGGTCCCGGGTGGCAGCGTCGAACACCTCCGCTTCCCGGAAGTCCTCGTCGAAGGAAAGGCCGAAGTCGTATTCGAACCGGTTGTACATCTCGCCGTTGAACATCTCCCGGAGTTCCTCCTCACAGGGGCGGTCCCGGTTCTCGGGGAGGAATATCTTCTCCAACTCCGCCAGCGCCTTGGGATGGGGCTCCCAGTTTTCCCACTCCTCCAGGTAGACGGTGGAAAGGTACCGGTCCAGCGCGTCGTAGCTGTCACAGTTCCCCACCCAGATGGAGACCCACCCCTCCCGGTCGGCGTAGTCGTAGATCATTCCAGCACCAGCGCCTTCATGGGGCAGAAGGTGGAGCATTCGCCGCACTGGATGCAGATATCATGGTCCACGGTAGGGGCGTGGAACCCCTCCTGGCTCAGCGCCCCCACCGGGCAGACCCCGACGGCGGGGCACTTGTGGTCCTGGGGGCAGTTGGCAACGATGACCTGCAATCTATTTTCCATGGCAGTTGGTTCCTTTCTGTCTGTCAAAGTGGGGCGGCCTAGCGGAAGTCAAACATCGCCTTGGTCCCGCCGGGGCCGGACTGTATCTGGAGTTTCCCCCCCAGCTTATCCCGCACCGTCAGGCCGATGATGTCCAGGCCGAAGCTGCCGTCACGCTTTTCCCCGGGGGAAAAGCCGCCGCCGTCGTCCTCCACCGTGATGGTGGAGGTCTCCCGCCCCCGGAGGAGGGTGACGGTGACCGTCCCCCTCCTTCTCCCCTGGAACCCGTGCTCCAGGGCGTTGGTCAGAAGTTCGTTCACCACCAGGGCGATGGAGGTGGCCTTATCCGAGGTCACCGTCATCCCGTCCCCCTGGATGGTGATGAGGACCTCCTGGCCCTGGGGGGCCATGGAGCGCAGGTTGCGGCATATCTTTTCCAGCAGCGGGCGCAGTTCCACCCGGTCACCGTGATCGTTCCCCGTCAGTATATCATGGATGGCGGCGATTGACAAGACCCGGCCGGTATTTTCCCGGAAGGCCCGCCGCAGCTGGGGGTCGGCGGCCCGCCGGGCCTGGATGCTCAAAATGCTGGCCACCAGCTGCAGGTTGTTCTTCACCCGGTGGTGGATCTCCTTCATGGCCACGGCGTGGCTGTCCCCGGAGGCCGGGGACAGGCCCAGCATCGAGTCGGTGCGGGTCTCCCGCTCCCGGGCCAGTTCCCGGTATTTCCTTTCCCGGCTCACCGTCTGGCTGATGTCCTTTTCCCGGATCAGCACCCCGATGACCTGTCCCTGGCCGTCCCGGATGGGGGCCACGTCCTGGCGGACCACCCGGTCCTCCTGGGTCACCGCCTTCAGGTCCCGCACCACCATGCCGGTGCGGAAGGCGTGGTAGACCGCCGGCTCCTTTTCCGGCAGGGCGGCCTGGCCCAGGACGGTGCGGCAGTAGGCGGAGGTCTCCCCGCTGGGCCGGGCCTGGGCCGCCACCACGGCGGTCCGCCCCTCCCGGTCCATGCAGTCGATAAAAACATCCGCCCCGGTAAGGTCGGCGGTCAGCTGCATCGAGGCGGCCACCTCCTCCAGGCGGGCCACCGCCTCGCCGGCGAGGGCGGTGCGGGCCTGGCAGATCTCCCGCAGCGTCATGGCCCCTTCCCCCCGTCCAGCAGCCGCCGGGCGGCCTCCTCCAGGGATATCCTCTCCTCCTTGGCCAGCCGGGACACCTTCCGGTAGGCCTCCGGCTCGGCGATGCCGCGCTCCTTCATCAGCCGCTCCTTGGCCCGGTCCACCAACCCCCGTCCCCCCTGCTGCTCCACCACCGTCCGGCAGAGGGAGACCAGGGAGCATCGCTTTTCCATCGCCAGCTTTTGCAGCCGCCGGTGGGCCTCCCCCTCGGGGATGTTTTCCTTTTTCGCCAGCAGCGCCTTGGCCCGGTCGATGAGTTTCTGCTCCTCCATCCGGCGGCGCATCTCCTCGGTCTCCCGCCGGGCCTCCCGCAGCCGGGCGGCCTGGGCCATGGCCACCTCCAGGGTGGGGAGGAGCAGCCGCTCCTCCACCGGCTTCACCAGGTACCCGGTGACCCCGATCCGTCCCGCCCGGTCGATGAGTTCCCGGTCCTGGAAGGCGGTGAGCAGCACCACGCAGCCGCAAAGGTCCTCGGCGATGATGGTCTCCGACGCGGTCATGCCGTCGAACACCGGCATTTTGATGTCCATCAGCACCACGTCGGGCCGGTGGCGGCGGCAAAGCTCGATGGCGTCGAAGCCGTCGGCGGCCTCCCCCACCACCGCAAAGCCCAACTCCCCCAGCAGCTGGCTCAGGTCCAGCCGGGTGATGGGCTCGTCATCCACCACGATGGCGGTGCGGTTCTGGCTCATGGCAAGGCTCCTTTACTTTGGTCAGATAAAGCTGGCTCTCACTTCGCTGAAGAGTTCGGGGAAGTTGGTGATGACCCCGTCGATGCCCTTGCGGAGCATCTCCTCCATCTCCTCCCGGCGGTTCACCGTCCAGGCATTGATGCGGATGCCCTGCTCCTTCAGTTCCTTCACCACGTCCTCGGTCATGTCGTAGCAGAGGGGGTGCCAGCACTCCACCTTGTGCCTGGCGCAGTAGGCGGCGGGGCCGATGATGCGGCTCTCCTCCAGGAAGCCGCAGACGATATCCGGGGCCAGTTCCTTCATCCGCAGGATGGAGAAGTGGTTGAAGGAGGAGATGATGGTGTCCCCCCGGCGGCCGAACCGGTCCACCACCTCCAGCACCTTCTGTTCGATGCCGGGGTACCAGATGACCCCGGTCTTGATCTCGATGTTGGTCACCACCTCCTTGCCCTGGATCAGTTCAAAATACTCCTCCAGGGTGGGGATCTGGTTTTTGCCGTAGACGCCGGCGAACCCGGCGGAGGCGTCCAGCTGGCGGAGTTCCGCCAGGGTGCGGTCCTGGACCAGGCCGGTGGCGTCGGTGGTGCGGTCCAGCAGTTCGTCGTGGATGATGACCAGCCTGCCGTCTTTGGACAGGTGGACGTCAAACTCGATGCCCTCCACCCCCGCCTCCAGGGCCTTCTGGAAGGCCAGCATGGTGTTTTCCGGGTAGTTGCCGCTGTAGCCGCGGTGCGCGATATTTTTGGTCATGGTAACGCTCCTTCCTGCTAACAAAAGCACGGCCCGCCCGCTGCTGTGACAAGGGGCGGGCCGTTTATTGCGTTTTTAGATGGATTCCACAAACTTGACCCCCTGGACGTCGCTGGCCATGGCCAGTATCTCGGCGTGATCCCGCTTGACGGCCGACCGCAGCAGCATCACCGCCGCCACGGCGGAATCGGTGGAGTTGGTGCTTTTGGTGATGTCGATCTCGGTGACCCGGATCTCCTGGGCCCGCATCCGGCTGATGAAGCCGCTGATGTCGTCCACGGCGCCGAATTCCACGTACAGTTCCACCACCTTGGACTTCTGCATAAAGTAGCCGTCCAGCCGGTGGAGGGCGGCGCCCACGAACCAGATGAGGAAGCAGGCGATGATGGCGGCCTCATAGAAGCCGATGCCGATGGCCAGGCCCATGCAGGCGCAGGCCCACAGCCCGGCGGCGGTGGTAAGGCCCTTGACCTTGTGGCGGCCGGTGACGATGATGGTCCCCGCCCCCAAAAAGCCGATGCCGTTGATGACCTGCGCCCCCAGCCGGGCGGGGTCGCCGCCGCCGAAGAACTCCATCATGTACTGGTTGGTAAGGACGGTGAGGGCGGAGCCCAGGCAGACCAGCACGTGGGTGCGGAACCCCGCCGGGCGCCCCTTTTTGCCCCGCTCCACCCCGATGATGCCGCCGCAGAAGATGGCCAAGCAGAGCCGGAGCAGGATGGAGAAGCCGTTGACCCCCCGCAGCAGTTCCACCATTTGCGCAGAAAGCTGGATGCCGAACATGTAAAACAAACCTCCCTGGCGAAAAACGCCCTGCCGATATTTTATTAGCGTAGCACAAACCTTATCGCCAGTCAAGGAATTTCCGGCATTTTCTCCAAAAATTTTCCGGGGAGGACAGACTATTTCAGATCCCTGGCAAAGAGCCAGTTCCAGGCGGAGCGGCAGACCAGGCCCAGGGGCCCGCCCCTGGCCGGGGCCAGCGGCCTGCCCCGGAGGTAGACGGCGGCCACCCGGTTCTCCCTCTGGCGCTCCGGGGGGAGGGCCAGGGGGTCCTTTTCCAGCACCGCCAGGTCGCAGACCGCCCCGGGGACAAGGCTGCCGTGGCGGCCCTCGTCAAAGGAGGCCCGGGCTGCCCAAAGGGTGTGCAGCTTCAGCGCCTCCAGGGGGGTGAGACGCTGGGCGGGGTCGGGGTGGTTGCAGCAGGCGTGGATACTTTGGATGGGGTCGGGGAGGGTGCAGGGGGCGTCCGATCCGGCGGAAAGGAGGATGCCCCGGTCCAGCAGCGACCGCAGGGGGATGATCTCCCGGGCCCGGTCCCCCAGTATCTCCTCCAGGTAGTCCCCCGGCTCCTGGGCCCAGTCCAGGAAGGGGGGCTGGAGGGCGATCTGGAGCCCCAGGGCGGCGGCCCGGTCCTGGAGGGCAGGGGGGATGAGGTCGGCGTGGATGATGGTGTGGCGGTGGTCCCGGCGGGGACAGTCGGCCAGGGCGGTCTCGAAGGCCACGATGGCCTGCTCCACCGCCCAGTCCCCAATGGCGTGGACGGCGATCTGGAGCCCCGCCCGGTTGGCCTCGACGCAGAAGGCGTTCACCTCCTCCTGGCTGTATGCCAGAAAGCCGGTGTTCCCCGGGTCGTTCTCGTAGGGCCGGGAGAGGGCGGCGTCCTCCGAGCCGAAGCAGCCGTCCAGCGCCAGGGAGAAGCAGCCGCCGATCCTCTCCATCCCCCGCTTTTTCACCTTCTCCACCTCCATGGTCTGGAAAAAGACCCGGAAAGCCTGGGGCAGCCCGTACCGGGTGAAGCGGATGGTGTCGATGTCGATGTCGTTTTTGTACCCCACCCCCTCCACCGTGTGGACAAAGCCGATGCCCCGCTCCGCCAGCCGCTGGGCGGCGTCGGTCATGCTGCCCAGCACCGCCAGGGGAGGCACCTGGGCGGTGATGTGGTTCACCCCCCGGTAAAAGGCGTTCTGGTAGAGCCAGCCGGTCTCCGGGTCAAAGCCGGGGTCGCCGGTGACCTCTGGGGGGAACTGGGCGATCAGGGCGGAGTTGGCCACGGCGGCGTGGCCGTCGTACTTGACGATGAGGAGGGGGACCGTCACCATCCGGTCCAGGTCCTGGCGCCGGGGCAGCCGTTTTTCCGCCACCGTGTGGGCGCTGCAACCGTAGGCGGGGAGGAACTTTGCCTTTGGGTGCCGCTCCAGGTAGGCCCGGAGCAGTTCCCCCATCTGGGCAAAGTCCCGGGCCTCCCGGACGTCCACCGTGGAGCCGAAGAGGGCGTAGGATTCAAAGTGCATATGGGTGTCCCCAAAGGCGGGGACGGCGCAGCGGCCCCCCAGGTCCACCCGCCGGGCCTTCTGGAACCGGGGCGGCAGTTCTGCTTCCTCCCCCACCCAGGCCACCCGGCCTTTTTCCTCCGCCAGGGCGGTAAAGACCCGGTCCTCCTCCTCGCAGGAATGGAATATGGCATTGACAAAGACACGCATAGGGGCCGCCTCCTTCTTATTTTCGGTTATTCCGGGTAGACCAGGCGGTCGTCGGTGATGTTTTCCAGCACCGCCAGGTACCGCTCCGCCAGGTAGTTGGCCATCCCCAGGTTCATGTCCAGGTAGTTGCCGCAGTCCCTGGGGGACGCCCCGGGGACCTCCCCCCGGAAGTCCCGGATGAACCGGTACAGCTCCACCATCAGGGGCAGGATGTCCCGGGAGGACCACTCCCCCGCCAGCAGCAGGTAGAAGCCGGTGCGGCAGCCCATGGGCCCGAAGTAGATCACCCGCTCCTTCCAGTCCGGGTGGTTCCGCAGGAAGGTGGCCCCCAGGTGCTCGATGGTGTGGACCTCGGCGGTGTTCATCACCGGTTCGTCGTTGGGGCTGGTCATCCGCAGGTCGAAGGTGGTGACTACTTCCTTCCCCACCCGGTCCCGCCGGGAGACATAGACCCCCGGCCGCAGCCGGATGTGGTCGACGGTAAAGCTGGCGATCTTCTCCATAAATGATCCCTCCGTTTTCTGGTATGTTTTCCTTCACCAGCGTACCCAATTTCCCGGGAAAAGTCAAGGCCCGGAGGGCCAAAAGGATGGTCCTCCGGGCCGGTGCCCGGCGTTTTTTTCAGAATGGCGCCGCCCCGCCCCCTCCCGGGGAGCAGAGGGCGTGAAGGAATTCCAGGAAGTCGGTCCGCTCCTCCTCCTGGACGACGTTGGGGATGCCCAGAGGGGCACGGCTGCCGGTGTCCCCGATGTACAAAAGTTCCGGCTCCCCGCCGCCCCGGTACCGCAGGCAGGCCCGGTGGCTCCCCTGGTCGTAGCTGGCCCCGGACAGCGCCCCCGTCTCCAGGAAGGTGGCGTCGCTGTGGCGGTCCAGGGAGGGGTCCACCAGCACCAGGGCCATCCGGCCGTCATCCCGGCGGTAGCCCAGGATGTAGTGGTTCCGGCTGGCGGCGCTGCCGCCGAACAGCCCCTGCTGCCGGGGCTGCCCGTCCTTGGTGGCCAGTAGGACGCGGTAGCTGTCCCCGTCCTCCACCACCCGGTCGAATATCTGGCGCATCCGCTCCTTTTTCCGCCGGCATTCCTCCTTGTCGTACCGCAATTTTTCCGGCCTTTTGTCAAACAAGCCCATGCTGTCTCCTCTCGGTCCATGGGGCCTGCTTTTGGGGGCAGGCCCCAAAAAGCCATGGCTGCTCAATGGCGGACGCCTGGGGGGCGGGGGCCTCCCGACCCCCAGGACGTTCCCATCGAGACGACAAAAGCGGCGCAGTTCCTTGGTCCCTGCACCGCTGAAGCTGCACACATTCCCCATCTTTTGCCGCTTGCTATCCCAGGGGATATTTGCTAAAATGGGCGTGGCGCAGTAATCTGCTGTGTGGGAGGAAAGGGCTCCTGCATAGGGGCGCGGGGTGCTGGTACCATCCTGCGCCCTGCCTTTGCTTCTGTGTCCCGCGCCATTATTTTACACGATTTTCCGGTAGGGCGCAAGCGGTATTTTCCGGCCCCGCCCTTACCGGAACTTGACGAAGGGGCTCTCCAGGGGCTGCTGCTCCTGGATGGGCGGGCGGCCGCTGTCCCGGGAGCTTTCCGCCGGGGGGACCGGCTTTTTCTGGTCCGGCACCGGCTCCTCCGCCGGGGCGGCCTCCCCGGCGTCCCAGGCGGGGCGGGTCCCCTCCTCCCCGTACATCTCCCAGATCCGCCCCTTGCACCCGGCGGTGAGGTGGTAGACGGTGTAGTTCCGGCTCAGCGACCCCTCCAGGTAGACCGCCGTGGTCACCGGCAGTTCCAGCCGGGCCAAAAATTCCAGGGCCGGGGCCCGGCGCAGGCAGTCCGCCGCCGAAAGATCGGTGTCCAGCGCCGTCAGCGCCGTCCGCTGCAGCCGCTCCCCCTCCTCCCCCAAAAAGAGGGGAAGGTCCCGGCTGATCAGCTGGGAGAGGAGCAGCGCCGCCCGGTCGCTGCGCTCCCGCTCCCCGCCCTGGTAGGCGGGGTAGCCGATGATATCCATCACCCGGCGGCTGTCCAGCTGGTACCGCCCCCGGGGCATCACCACCTGGCGGCCGTGGAAGGGGTAGTCCAGGTCCACCCCCAGCTGGTAGTCCAGCAGCCCCCCGTAGGCCATCAGGGCGTCCAGCCCCTCCACCGTCACGGTGGCCCGGCGGTGGATGGGGATGCCCAGGTACTGGGACAGCCCCTTCTGGACATACCCCAGCCCCCCCTGCTGCCACATCCGCCCCAGGGTGGTCCCCTGTCCCCCGTGCTCCAGGTAGGTGATGGCGGGCAGGACGCAGAGGGCGATCTTCCCCTTGTCCGGCAAAAAGCCCAGCAGCAGGTAGCTGTCCGGGGGCTGGCCCTCCTCCTCGGTCCCCGCCACCAGCATCACCAGCCGGTCCTCCCGGTCGGGGAGGTAGGCGTCGGGCCGGGCCGCCTGGGGCTTTTCCACCTCGGCCATCCCCAGCCCGGTGCGGGTGTAGGAGACAAAGCAGATGCCCCCCAGCACCACCGCCATGGCCAGGAAGGTGACCCCGAAGGAGACCGAAAAGGCCATCAGCCACTGGTTGGTCTCGCGTCTCACCAAAAAAGCCCCCCTTTGTTCTTCTTCCGGGGGATAGTATGGGCAGGCCAAGGGGGACCGAAACGATACCAAAAATTTTTCTTTGCAGAAGGGAGCGTCGGTAACGATGCGGGATGAAAAAAAGCGGCGGCTGGTCCTCTGGCTGCTGGTGGGGGCGCTGCTGGCGGTGTCGGCGCTGTGGCTGCTGCGGCCCCAGGCGGCCGGCCCCCGGCTTGTGGCCACCATCACGGTGGGGGACCGGGAGGTGCGGCGGGTGGACCTGGCCACGGCCGGGGACCAGGAATTCTCCATCCTGGACGAAACAGGTCTGCCGGTGACCTTCCAGGTCAAGGACCACGCCATCCGGTTCCTGTCCTCCAACTGTCCCGACAAGGTGTGCGTCAACACCGGCTTTCTGAAAAACGACCTGGAGGTGGCCTGCTGCCTCCCCAACCAGACCACCCTTTTTATCAGCCAGGAAAATTCCTGAAAAAGATTTGAAGCCGGCGGCGGCCCTCTGTCGTTCTATCCTTATGTAGGGAAATATCCGGCCCATGTCCTGGGCATGCTATTTCCAGGGACTGCTTTTTTACAGGAAGGACGGTAGCGTTGTTATGGCCCATCTCATTGAAGTAAAGGACGTTTACAAGATCTACAACCCCGGGGAAAACGAGGTCCACGCCCTGGACGGGGTGTCGCTGACGGTGGACCCGGGGGAGTTCGTGGCCATCATCGGTCAGTCCGGCTCGGGGAAATCGACGCTGATGAACATGCTGGGCTGCCTGGACGTCTGCACCAGCGGGGAATACCGCATCAACGGCCAGGATGTCTCCCACATGAGCGACGACCAGCTTTCCGATATCCGCAACAACGAGATCGGCTTCATCTTCCAGGGGTTCAACCTTATCCCCAGCCTCAACGCCATGGAGAACGTGGAGCTGCCGCTGATCTACCGGGGGGTAGGCCGGGAGCAGCGGCGGAGGCTGTCCACGGCGGCGCTGATAAAGGTGGGGCTGGAGAAGCGGATGGACCACCGCCCGGCGGAGATGTCCGGCGGCCAGCAGCAGCGGGTGGCCATCGCCCGGGCCATCGCCGCGGCGCCGCCGGTGATCCTGGCCGACGAGCCCACCGGCAACCTGGACAAACGCTCCGGGGCGGACGTCATGGACATCCTCCGGGGGCTTTGGCAGGAGGGGCGGACGGTGATCCTCATCACCCACGACCCCAAGATCGCCGACAGCGCCCGGCGGGTGGTCACCATCTCCGACGGAAAAATTGTCTCCGACGAGCGGCGTGCCGCCGCTGTCACGCCCTGCACGGCCCCTTGAGGGGCCTTACCGGGTGCGGGGCGCCAGGGGGTGCCTGGAGACACAGGCAGTTTAAGCTGCTTCGACAGCCGTGCTTATTTTTAGATAGGCACGGCTGTCGTTGTCATCTGTATCCCCCCTTTCCCCCAAATTTCTTTCCTGTCCCCCAACCTCCGCCGTTGACAAATCCGGGGAAGATAGGGTAGAATAGCTTGATAAGGAATCCCACATTTTCCCGTGTTTGGGGGAGATTGGGAGCGTTTGACGGAGAAAGGGGCGTCCCCAAAGATGATTCGGAGCATGACTGGCTACGGCAGGGCCCAGCAGGTGCTGGGGGGCAGGGATATCACGGTGGAGTTCCGGTCGGTGAACCACCGGTACTTTGAGTTCTCCGCCCGGGTCCCCCGGGGCTGCGGGTACCTGGAGGACAAGCTGAAGGGGCTGGCCCAGTCCGCCGCCAGCCGGGGCAAGGTGGAGGCCGGGGTGCTGATCCAGACGGTGGACAGCCCCGATGTCCAGGTGGCGGTGAACACCGCCCTGGCCCGGGCCTACGTGGACGCCCTGCGGCAGATGGGGGAGGAGTTGGGCCTGGGCGACGACCTGACTGTCTCCACCGTGGCCCGGCTGGGGGATATCTGCACCCTGCGCCGGGCCCAGGAGGACGAGGACCAGGTCTGGGCCGATGTTTCCCAGGTGGCCCGGCAGGCGGCGGAGCGGTTCGTCGCCATGCGCCGGGCAGAGGGGGAGCGGCTGCGGGAGGACATCCTGGGCCGCCTGGTGACCATCGAGGGCAAGGTGGCGCTGGTGGAGCAGCGCAGCCCCCAGACGGTGGCCGAGTACCGGCAGAAGCTCACCGCTCGGATGGAGGAACTGCTGGGCAAGGCGGCGGTGGAGGAGCAGCGCATCCTGGCCGAGGCCGCCATCGTGGCCGACCGCTGGGCGGTGGACGAGGAGACGGTGCGGCTCAGGAGCCACATCGCCCAGCTGCGGACCATCCTGGACACCCCGGAGGCGGTGGGCCGCAAGCTGGATTTCCTGGTCCAGGAGATGAACCGGGAGGCCAACACCATCGGCAGCAAGGCCCAGGACGTGGCCATCGCCCAGGTGGTGGTGGACATCAAAAGCGAGATCGAGAAGATCCGGGAGCAGATACAGAACATCGAGTAAGGCAAAGAAGGAGAACGCCATGAGGTTTATCACCACCGGCATCAGTGTCATCGGCGGCGCCGATGGTCCTACCGCTATTTTTGTCACCGGCCGTCCGGGCCCCGTTGGCCTGCTGCTGGCTGCCGGCCTTCTGGCCGCTGTGGCGGCGGGCATCTGGGTGCTGGTCAGACGTCACCGGGATACAAAATAACACCGTACATGACCCTGCGGCAAGCATAGAGAAAGGAGAACGCCATGAAACTGATCAACATCGGCTTTGGCAACATGGTGGCCGCTAACCGTCTGGTGGCCATCGTCAGCCCGGAATCCGCCCCCATCAAGCGGATCATCCAGGACGCCCGGGAGGGGGGCAGCCTCATCGACGCCACCTACGGCCGCCGGACCCGGGCGGTGATCGTCACCGATTCGGGCCACATCATCCTGTCCGCCGTCCAGCCGGAAACGGTGGCCAACCGGGTGGTGGACTACGACGAGGAGGACGAGGGGCTGGAAGATGAATCGTAACGGAACGCTGGTGGTCTTTTCCGGCCCCTCCGGCTCCGGCAAGGGCACCGTCCTGGGGGAGTACCTGAAGTCCCACCCGGAGGCGGCCTTCTCGGTCTCCGCCACCACCCGCAGGCCCCGGCCCGGGGAGGCGGACGGAGTGAACTACTGGTTCGTCACCCGGGAGCGGTTCGAGGAGATGATCGCCAAGGGGGAGGTGCTGGAGCACACCCAGTACAACGGCAACTACTACGGCTCCCCCGCCGGCCCCATCCGGGAGCAGCTGGCCGCCGGCCGGGACGTCATCCTGGAGATCGAGGTGGACGGGGCGATGCAGGTGAAGGAGCGGTTCCCGGAGGCGCTGCTCATCTTTGTGATGCCCCCCTCCTTCCGGGAGCTGGAGCGCCGCCTCACCGGCCGGGGCACCGAGAGCCGGGAGGAGATACAGGGCCGTCTGGCCGCCGCCCGGCAGGAGATGGCCATGGCCCCCCGCTACGACTACATCCTGGTGAACGACGACGTGGCCGGGGCGGCGGGACGGCTGGCCGGGCTGATCCAGGCCGGCAAATGGGTCCCCGCCCGGTGCGGGGAGCTGCTGCGGGGATTTTTGGAAGAAGAATAAAATAGAAGGAAAAGGAGAAGGGAAACGATGCTGAGACCCTCTATGTCCCAGATATTAAAGCCCGGGGAGAGTTACTACGAATTCGTGGTGGCGGTGGCCCGGAAGGCCCGGGAGATCGCCTCCAAGGCGGAGGCCCAGCACGAGGCGCTGGAGGAGAAGCCAGTGACCATGGCGGTACACCTCTTCGCCAGCGGTGAGGAAAAACTCTCCGACATGGATGTGAGCATCCAGCGGGGGGAGGAGACCGAGGACTGGCCCGGGGAGGCCGCCCCCCTGGACGGGGAGGAATGATCCGGCAACAGGTCCGCCCGCCACCGCGGGCGGGCTGCTGTTTGGGACCGTTTTAGTCTCCAGGCAGTCACTGTTGTTTTATACCTTGGTAAGGCTGCGCAGCAGCCGGGTAGGGCATGACGGCGGCGGCACGCCGCCTGGCCGGTCAGGAGGTGCTGTGTTGCCATTGGTTGCCCGGGTGGCGGTGGAGAACACCGCCTACCACTTTGACAAGCTATACGACTACCTGGTCCCCCCCGGTCTCGATCTGGCCCCCGGCCAGCGTGTCGTCATCCCCTTCGGCCGGGGCAAAGCCCCCCAGCGGATGGGCCTGGTACTGGAGGTCGCCTCCATCCCCCCGGAGGAACTGCCCCCCGGGGTCAAGGAGGTCAAGGCCGCCGCCGACCCCCAGCCGGTGCTGGACGACGAACAGCTGTCCCTCCTCCGCTGGCTCAAGACCGAGACCTTCTGCACCTGGTTCGACGCCCTCAAGGTGCTCCTCCCCGGCGGCTACGGCATCAAGACCCGCACCGCCTGGGCCCCCATCCGTGGCGCCGGCTATGATGAAGAGTCCCTTTCCCCCGAGGCCGCCCAGCTGCTCCGCTACCTCCTGGGCCGCAAAAATCCCGTCCCCCAGGAGGAACTGCTGAACGCCCTGGGCCTTTGCCGGGACCATCCCGCTTTGGCGGAGTTGGAGCGGGCCGGCCTGGCCGCCCCCCGGGACCTTCTGACCCGCCGGGTCCAGGACCAGAAGCTACAGATGGTCCGCCTGGCCGAGGGCTGGGAGGACGCCTTTCTCACCCCCAAGCAGCAGACGGTGCTGGAACTGCTGCAACGGGTGGGCCACGCCTCGGTAAAGGAGGTCTGCTACTTTGCCGGGGTGACCAAGGGGGTGGTGGACAACTTCGTCAAGTCCGGCGGCGGGGAGTATTTTCTGGAGGAGACCTACCGGGACCCCTACCGTGACGCCGGAGCCGCCCCCCGGGAGGAATTCTCCCTTTCCCCCGACCAGCAGGCGGCGGCGGATAAGCTGTCGGCGTTATACCGCCGCCACGACGGCTCCACCGCCCTGCTGTTCGGGGTCACCGGCAGCGGCAAGACCCAGGTCTTTATGGGCCTCATCGACCAGGCCCTGGGGGCGGGGGAGCAGGCCATCGTCCTGGTGCCGGAGATCTCCCTCACCCCCCAGACCATCCGGCGGTTCCACAGCCGGTACGGCGACCGGGTGGCGGTGCTCCACAGCGGCCTTTCCATGAGCCAGCGGCTGGACGAATGGAAGCGTGCCCGCCGGGGGCTGGTGGACGTGGTGGTGGGCACCCGCTCGGCGGTGTTCGCCCCTTTGCCCCGGCTGGGGCTGATGGTCATCGACGAGGAGCAGGAGCACACCTACCGGTCGGAAAGCGCCCCCCGCTTCGACGCCAGGGACGCCGCCCGGGTGCGGATGCGGCTGCGGAAGGGGACCACACTCCTCTGCTCCGCCACCCCGTCGGTGGAAAGCTACTACCGGGCCAAGCGGGGGGACTACCTCCTGGTGGAACTGGGCAGCCGGTACGGCCCCGCCCGGCTGCCGGATGTCACCATCCTGGACATGCAGAGCCAGGAGATCCCCGCCGAGGGCCTTTCCCAGGAGCTTTGCCAGGAGATACACCACAACCTCCAGGCCGGGGAGCAGACCATCCTGCTGATGAACCGGCGGGGGTACTCCACCCAGGTGAAGTGCACCGCCTGCCACGCGGCGGTGGAGTGCCCCAGCTGCTCCATCACCATGAAGTACCACAGCGCCAACGACCGCCTCATCTGCCACTACTGCGGCTACATCGCCCCGGTGCCCCGGACCTGCCCCGCCTGCGGCAGCCAGTTCATGAAGTACAGCGGACTGGGGACCCAGCGGGTGGAGGAGGTTCTCCGGGAGCGGTGGCCCCAGGCCCGGGTGCTGCGGATGGACACCGACACCACCATGCGCCGGGATTCCCACGAGCGGCTGCTGGGGCAGTTCCGGGACGGGGCGTACGACATCATGGTGGGGACCCAGATGGTGGCCAAGGGGCTGGACTTCCCCAACGTCACCCTGGTGGGGGTGCTGACGGTGGACCAGCTGCTGTACAGCGAGGACTTCCGCAGCTACGAGCGGGCCTTCTCCCTGGTGACCCAGGTGGTGGGGCGGTGCGGCCGGGCGGGCAAGCCGGGCCGGGCCTTTATCCAGACCTACACCCCGGAAAACCCCATCCTGCTGGCCGCCGCCCGCCAGGACTACCCCGGCTTCTACCGGGAGGAGATCGAGACCCGTCGGTACCACCTCTACCCCCCCTTCTGCCGCCTCTACTGCGTGGGCATCACCGGGGAGGCGCTGGAGGAGACCCAGCAGGCCGCCCGGACCGTGCTGGAACTGCTAAAGACCCGCCTCCGGGAGGAGGAGCGGTTCCAGGGGCTGCCGGTGCGGCTGCTGGGCCTGGCCCAGGGCTCGGTGTTCCGGGTGGCGGGGCGGTACCGGTACAAGATACTGGTCAAGACCATCCGTGGCCCCCAGAGCCGGGCCCTCTTCTCCGGCCTGCTGGAGACAGCGGGGAAGGAGCTGCCCCGGGGGGTGGCGGTGTTCATCGACCCCCAGTACGATTCCAGCTTCTAGCTTTTGCATATTAAAATCACACAGATACAGGAGGACGACAAAGCGATGGCGATGCGCAATTTGAGGACCGAGGGGGACGATATCCTCCTCAAAAGGAGCCGCCCGGTGGAGAAGTTCGACCGGCGGCTTTGGGACCTGCTGGATGATATGGGGGAGACGCTGGCTCACTACAACGGCGTGGGCCTGGCCGCCGTCCAGGTGGGCATCCTGCGGCGGGCCTTTATCGTGTCCCTGGAGGAGGGGGAGCAGCCGGTGGAGTTCATCAACCCCCAGCTGCTGGAGCAGAGCGGCAGCCAGGAGGTCATCGAGGGATGCCTCTCCTACCCCGGCCAGTGGGGGATGATCACCCGGCCCGACCGTGTAAAGCTGCGGGCCCAGGACCGCCAGGGGGAGTGGTTCGAGATGGAGGGGGAGGGGCTGATGGCCCAGGCGATGCTCCACGAGTACGGCCACCTGGACGGCCACGCCTTTAAGGACGACCCCACCTTCACCCCCCTTACCGAGGAAGAGGTGGAGGCGATGACCTCCGGGGAGGGCTGAGGGATGGCGCTGCGCATCGTGTTCATGGGCACCCCGGACTTCGCGGTGCCCTGCCTGGCCCGCATCCTGGCGGACGGCTACACCGTGCCGGGTGTGTTCACCCAGCCGGACAAGCCGGTGGGCCGTCACCAGACCCTGACCCCGCCCCCGGTGAAGCGGCTGGCCCAGGAGCATGGCATCCCGGTCTACCAGCCCCAAAAGCTCCGGGACGGGACGGCGCTGGAGCTGCTGCAAAGCCTGGAGCCGGACCTGGTGGTGGTGGTGGCCTACGGCCGTATCCTCCCCCGGGAACTTCTGGACTGCCCCCGGCTGGGGTGCGTCAACGTCCACGGCAGCATCCTGCCCAAGTACCGGGGGGCGGCACCGATCCAGTGGACGGTGCTCAACGGGGACGACACCGCCGGGGTGACCACCATGTTCATGGCGGAGGAGTTGGACGCCGGGGACACCATCCTCACCATGACCACACCGGTGCGGGAAAACGAGACCAGCGGGGAGCTTTACGACCGGCTGGCGCCCTTGGGGGCGAACTGCCTTTCCCGGACGCTGGAGATGTTCGCCCGGGGGGAGGAGGTCCCCCGGGTGCCCCAGGACGGTTCCAGGATGTCCTTGGCGCCGATGCTGGAAAAGTCCATGGGGGAGTTGGACTTTACCGGCAGCGCCACGGCGCTGCATAACCGTATCCGGGGGCTGAACCCCTGGCCCTGCGCCTGGACCACTGTGGGTGGCAAGCGGCTGAAGGTGCTGCGCAGCGTGGTGGCGGAGCGGCTGGGGCGCCAGGGGAAGCCTGGGGAGGTCTTATCTCACCCTGGGGAGGAATTTGTGGTGGCCTGCGGCCAGGGGTCGCTGGTGCTGCTGGAGGTCCAGCTGGAGGGGAAGAAGGCGATGCCCGGGGCGGTGTATCTGGGTGGGACCCACGGCCTTACAGGGCAGCAGCTGGGCCGCTGACCGCCCCCCTGCGGGGCGCAGCCCCGCCCCGACCGCCCGGGATCCCTTCGGGAACGTGGGCTACGCCCAACCGGGCCGCAGGTCC
>CAJUFR010000040.1 GCA_910585525.1 uncultured Angelakisella sp. | reverse complement strand
TGTCCCTCTCATGATCCAACGCGACGGTCTGCGAGCTGCTGTTGAAAGGGTAAGCTGAATAAACTCACCCAACTGCTCTTCTCTGAAGGATATACAAAGGAAAACTATCCCGATGATGTCCGGCCCTTTGACCCCTTTTATGGCGGGTTTACCTACCGGCGGGAAACACTTTACCGGCTGGTTTTTGAAACGCCCTGCGGCCTCTTGGTAAAAGGAAACCATTTTGTTACGGGAACAATGAGCTTTATGGGCATCGATTGGATGCCAGAAAACGACAATCCCGTTGTCGCCTGCCCTTATTTTACCGGCGCTCCTTGTGAGCAGAATCATCCTCTTCTGTGGGAACGGCGCGGCGAAATACGGCACTGCGCCTGCCGTCTGACCGACCGGCCTTACTCCTATGAGCAGAGCCTGGACAAAGCCCATGAGGAGGTTTGGACAGAGGCGGATACCCTATTTGAAGCCTTCCGCCTTCAAAAACAGGGGCGGGCCTGCAAACACAGGAGCCGGTACGACCGGATGGAAAAGCAGTGGCGGATGTTCTATGACCCCATCGACTGTGCGCGGGAGGGATTCTGCCGCTACTGTGATGTCCTGCAAACCGAGTTGTCCCCGAAAAAGGGAAATGTCTTCTACGATGTCAAAATCAGCAGGACACAAAAGGGCGTGGGACTTTTCCCGGATGAAACCATTGTCTCCATCATCAAGGGGAAAAAGCTGCTGGACAGCTTCGCTTCTTTGACACTCTGTGAAGCAATCGTCCGATGTTGCGGCGCCCAGATCCAGGAGAGTGAGGAAAATAGAAGTTTCAGAGAACGGTTCTTTGACCCCACTTATACAGTAGAGGTTCAGAATATTCGGGCGGAACGCCGGGAAACCAGGGATCTCCTTCAGGACCTGCGGGACGCCGCCGAGGGGATCAAGATCGTTCACGCCGGTGATATGCAGAAAGCCGCCGCACAGAAAAAACAGGAGAGAAAACAGACTGCCCAGAAAAAGAAGATTGCCAGACTTGAACGGCTGATTCTGGAAAAGGGGCTGGATGGTCTGGAAAAAGCGGACCTGTGCCGCAGCCAAAAACTTCTTCCAGCAGAGCGCATCGCGGAGCTGGTACAGCAGCGGCAGACACCGCCTTCAACGGCAGAACAGCTTTGTCTCTTTGAAAGCGTCCCCATATCCCATACCGAAAGGATGTGATCCTATCATCTGTCAAAAATGCTTATCCACAGAACTGATCGACCCGGTTGACCAAAGCGTGGTCTCCTGCGAGTATTGCGGCAAGGATCTCAGCGAGGCCCCCGAAGGGACCATCATCTGCAAAGGCTGCGCCGACCTGCGGCAGCTTTGCCAACGGTGCGGGCGGCCGCTGCGGCTGGCAGACTTTAAGGGGATCTTTGTTGGCACCGGCGGCGCAAGGTTGCACCGCTGGGCCGAAAAGCAGATCATCGCGCTTTTGCTGGGACGGCAGAAATAAACCGAAGGGGAGGGTGTCTTAAAATACCCTCCTCTTTTTGCTGCAATTTTTCCGCAAAGAAAGCGCAAAAAGCTGTTGCAAATTTACCTCATTCTTCCTATGGGTAAAGCAGAAACGCGATTTCATCAAACATCTGAAGGAGGAGATCCCATGATACAAAGCCCCTGCCTGTCCGGCACTGCCGTAACCGAAAGCCTGCTAGTCCCGGTGGATACCGGCAACAAGCAGATCAAGACCCCGCGCCATATCTTCACCGCCGGCCTGACCTGTCACGACAGCTACCCGCCCTTTGGGAAGGATGTCATCCAGTACAAGGGAAAATACTACACCCTCAGCGACCAGCGTGTCCCCTATATGCGGGACAAGACCGCCGATGAGCGGTACTTCATCCTCACGCTGTTCGGTATCGCCTGCGAGCTGCGGGACGCCGGGCTGGATACCGAGGAGCGCGTCAATATCGTCCTCCTGCTGGGGCTGCCTCCCGCCCACTTTGGCACCCAAGAGGAGCGGTACCTGAGCTATTTTCACGAATACAGCCGGATCGACTTCCGGTTCAACGACCAGCCAGTTGCCCTGTTCATCAGCGAGGTGCGGGTCTATCCCCAGGCATATGCAGCCGTTGCCCCAATGATTGCCCAGCTGCAGGGGTATTCCAAGGCCCTGGTGGTGGACATTGGAGGCTATACGGCGGATATTCTGAAGATCAGCAGCGGGATGCTGGACCTTTCTGTCTGCGACTCCCTGGAGTATGGCACCATCAATTTCTACAACCTGGCCATGAAGCGGATCAATTCCACCTTCGACCTCCTTTTGGACGAAAACGATATTGATACCGTCCTCCGGGGAGGCAATTCGCTGCTGGAGGAACCTGTGGCTATGCAGATCACCAAGATGGCCAGGGAGTTTGTAGAGGACTTCTTCAACCGCCTGCGAGAGCAGGGCATTGATCTCAAGACCTACTATACGGTGTTTGTCGGCGGCGGCTCCATCCTGTTCCGGCCGCTGATCGAAAGCTCGGACAAGCTGGGGCGCTGCACCTTTGTGGAGGAGATCAAATCCAACGCCATTGGGTACCAGCGGCTTTACCAGCTGGGGCTGTGAGGTGATGCCTCATGCCGGATGTGAAAGGCAATCCCTACCGGTTTACCCTGCTCTTTAACCAGACTGACCCGCGCCACCGCCGGACCGTTGAGATCCTAAACCAGCAGGGTAAGAGCAAGAGCCAGTACATCGTCACTGCTATTCTCCATTACATCGACTGCAATAAGCTGCCGGTGGACTCCACCGGTGAGCACCAGTCCCTCCAAAGCCTTGCAGACCGGATCATCGAGCAAACGGCCAAAAGAGTCCTGGATGGGCTGGAAAAGGTAACTGTCAGACCCTCTCCGGGACCCGTGATGCCGGCACAACCGGTGGTCAAGGAGCCAGCGGCGACTGTAGAAATTTCGGAAGCAGAGCGCGATCTGCTGGCGAACGGATTAGGCTCGCTGCGCTCTCGAATTAACCGGTAAATTAAAAATTCCTTGTCGAAACCTGTCACCAGAGGACAGGTTTCTTTTTTTTTTCGCTTCTCCATATCCAAATTTTTACAGTAGATTTCGTCAAAAAATCCTACCCTGTGCCCAGCTTGATCCAAAGAAGGTGACAGAACATAGCTGGGTACAGGAGCCGGGCCCCGCCCTCTTTGCACATTCCCGCAAAAAATGTGCAAAGGAGTCCGGTATATGGAGGACAACAGAAATATCCTGACAGAAGAAGCCGAAGACGAACGGCTCCACAACCAGTTTACCGCGTATTTTCTCACTGCGCTCCGGCGTAGAAAGGGTAAATACCTGATGAAATACTACGAGCATCAAAGGATGGTGACATCATTGGACGAATTGCTGGACCGGCAGGAGGAGATGCCGGGTGGCCCTTTGGATAAGAACCTGGCGGTTTATGAGGACGAGGTAGAACGGATCCTTCGGGACGGGGCCTTGGAGGAAGTGATCTGCAGCGACCAGCTGCTGATCGCCGTCTTGAAGCTGAGCGACCGGGAACGGAAGATCCTGAACCTGCACCTGGTCCACAAGATGAAGCACGCTGAAATTGCAGCCATTTTGGGGCTTAGGACGAACACGGTGGAGCAATGCTACGCCAGAACCATCAAAAAACTGAGAAGGTATATGGAGGAGGAAGGAGAGGATGAAAGGCTTTAAACGGCTTTTGATGAAGGCTCAGCTGGGGGATAAAGATGCGCTCCGGGTGATCCTGGAGCTCTACCGGGGGCTGATCGTCAAGGAAAGCAGTATTGAGGGGACCTTTGACGAGGACTTGATGCAGAACCTTTACGATACCCTGCTGGCCTGTATCCGGCATTTTCACATCTGAGTGTGGGGGCAGCCGAGAAAAATTTTTTTCGGCTGCCCCTTTTTCTGTCAGTTTTTATTGCTCACCTGGCTGATTACTTAACGAGAGGGTAAATTTCCCCTCCTGCACCTTGACAGCTGAATACCATCTGCTTCGGGGCCTACCCGGTTTTTCTGTCTGCCAGGACCTTTTCAGCGAGCGGACAGGAGGCCGGTGACAACCCGCCTAATGGTCATGCCAGGCCGGACGGGGATGGTTCCGATGAGGGATGTCAATAAAAATAATGGAGGTGATATTCACCAATGATTTATAGCGATTTGAAAGACAGGGAGGCTTACCGCCTGCTGTTTCCTAATTACCCAGATGTGCTGGATGTCCCCCAGCTTTGCGAAATACTCAGTATCGGTGTCAAAACCGCTTACAAACTGCTTCGGAATGGGGAAATCGCTCACTTACGGATCGGACGCACATATAGGATTCCTAAGTGTCATATCATCGCATACCTTCAAAAATGCGGTATGCCGGAAAAAGAAGGGGGTGTTCCACTTGAAAGAACAGAGCCGCCCAGGTAAAATAGAAGTGTCAATTTCATAGCGGCCTGAAAAGAAAGGATGTTCCAAATGGCAAAGAAAATGATTTCAGGCCACTTATGCACCCAGCACGATATGTTTTACATGGTCCTTTACCTCCCTGACCCTAAAACGGGGAAGAAAAAGCCCAACTGGTTCGCAACGGGGCTCAAGGTAAAGGGAAACCGAACAAAGGCAAACAAAATGCTTTTGGCCGCAAGGAGGAATGCTACAAAGGGAATACTACCAGAAAAGCACACTGTGAAGACCCAGGCACCGTTGCCGTCCTTGAAACAGCTCAAGATATCCGCTGATATGCTTTACTCGGATTATATCCTGCTCTGGTTGCAAGCCTCCCGTTCCAACTGGGAGGAGGTGACCTATTCCGCCTATTACAGGCAGATCGTTTCTGTGATTGCCCCCTATTTTGAGGAGCAGGGCACCAAGCTGAATGAACTGACAACCGTAGACATCCAGAATTTTTACAGCTATGTGAGCCGGCGTTCCTCGGTCAGTGGCAACACGCTCCTCCATTATCATGCGAATATCCGCAAAAGTTTGGTGGATGCGGTGAGAATCTATAAGCTGATCAAGTATAACCCGGCCGCCGATGTGGAGCGCCCCAAAAAGGACAACTTTGTATCCGGGTATTATAATGCAGAACAGCTGACGGAGATGTTTGAGGTGTTTCGAGGCTCCACGATTGAGCTGCCGGTCATTTTGGCTGCTTACTACGGTTTTCGCCGCAGCGAGGTTCTTGGACTTCAGTGGAACAGTATTGATTTCAAGAAGCATACAATTACAGTCAGCCACACCCTATCCCGTATCACCATAGAGGGGAAACGGGAGACCATCGTAAAAGCCCGGACAAAGAACAAGGCCAGCTTTCGCTCCCTTCCTTTGATCCCACAGGTTGAGGAAATCCTCCTGGAAGCAAAGAAAAAACAAAAGCACAACCAGAAAATCTGCGGGAAGAATTACAACATGGAATTCCTGGACTTTATCTGTGTCAACGATATGGGGCGCATCATCTACCCTGATACAGTAACTCGAACCTTTACGGAACAGCTGGAAAAGGCTGGGATGGAAAGGATTCGCTTCCATGATCTTCGTCACAGTTGCGCCAGCCTTCTCCTGGCCAACGGGGTCAGTCTAAAAGAAATCCAGCTCTGGCTGGGGCACAGCGATTTTAGCACAACGGCAAATATTTATGCCCATCTGGACATGAGCGGCAAGCAAGCCACTGCGGACAAAATGGCGGAGTGTCTTCCCTTCGCATCCGCAAAGGCAAAATGAAAATGGCTCCCAAACCGCTTAAATAAAGGTTTTGAGAGCCACTTTCGTGGTGCCGGTGGTGGGACTCGAACCCACAAGCCATTGCTGACAGCAGATTTTGAGTCTGCCTCGTTTGCCAATTTCGACACACCGGCAAATATAAAGTTTTTTTGGGCCTTTCCGCCAAAAATGACTGACAAAATGGCAGACCGGCTTTTCGCTCCGGCGAAGGAATGTTCAGGGAACCGCATAAACAAGCCGTTTGGGAGGAAAGGCATATCCATAACCGCAGATGATTTTGAGTCCGTCATGTCTGCCATTCCATCACACCGGCTGGTCTGCTTTCTAAGTATAATATACTTCCCGGGAAATTGCAAGTCCCCTAAATAATCTTGACGCCCCTCCCCCCAATCGGTTAAAATAAGAGCGTTCGTATCCAACCTTTATGTCCTGATGAACAAGGAGTGATCATATGGAGCTGAAAGAACTGCGGGAGCGGTTCCGCTCCGACCGTTTTGCCGCCGCCATGGGGGCGGAGATACTGGAGGCCCGGCCGGGATACGCCCGGTGCGGCCTCGCATTGGGGGAACTGCACCGCAACGCTGCCGGCGGGGTGATGGGGGGCGTCACCTTTACCCTGGCGGACTTTGCCTTCGCCGTGGCGGCCAACTGCGAACGGCTGGCCACCGTCTCCCTCTCCAGCCAGATCGCCTACCTGAGCCGCCCCAAGGGGGAGCGGCTCATCGCCGTGGCGAACCGGGTCAAGGAGGGGCGCAGCACCTGCTACTACACGGTGGACGTCACCGACGAACTGGGGACGCCGGTGGCCCAGGTGACCACCACTGGCTTTATCAAATGCTGAGGAAGCGGCTGGCGGTGCTGCTGGCCACCGTCCTCTGCCTGCTGCCGGGGTGCCGGGGGCGGGAGAAGAGCCAGAGCATCCGCATGGACCTCCAGCAGCGGGTGACCAGCCTGGACCCCCAGTTCGCCACCGCCTGGGAGAGCCAGGTGGTGCTGATGAACCTCTTCGAGGGGCTGCTGATCCGGGGGGAGGACGGGGAACTGGCCCCCGGCGCCGCCCGGGAGTACACCGTCTCCGCCGACGGCCTCACCTACACCTTCCAGCTGCGCCAGGACGGCGTCTGGCGGGACGGGGACCCGGGCAAGGATATCCCGCCCACCCCGGTGACGGCGGCCGACTTTGTCTTTTCCTTCCACCGCATCTTCGACCCGGAGGTGCCCAGCCCCTGGGCGGGGGACTTCCAGGCCATCCGCAACGCCCGGGAGGTGCTGGCCGGGGAACTGCCCAAAAGCCAGCTGGGCGTCCGGGCCAGAGGGGACGATACCCTGGAGATCACCCTGTCGGAGCCCAGCCCGGTGCTGCTGGAGCTGCTGGCGGGGACCGGGGCGCTGCCCTGCAACGAGACCTTCTTCCGCTCCACCCGGGCCCGGTACGGCCAGGCCGCCAGCCATATCCTGGGCAACGGCCCCTTCGCCCTCCAGTCCTGGGACGACGAGGCGGTGGTGATGGTGCCCAGCGGCAGCTACACCGGGACGCAGCAGGTCCTTTGTCCCTCGGTGGTGCTGTATACCGGCCGGGCCAAGGAGAAGGGCACCACCGAATGGCAGCTTTTCCTGGAGGGGCGGTCCGACTTCTGCGCCGCCACCAGCCAGCAGGCCCGGGAACTGGACCAGGAGCGGTTCCACATCGCCCCCACCGAGGACACCGTCTGGGCTCTGGTGTTCCGCCAGGAGGAGGGGAGTCCCCTGGCGGATGCCGGCGTCCGCCGGGCGCTGGCCCTGACGGTGGACGCCGGTTCCTTCGGGGAGAGGACGCCGGAGGACTTTCTGCCCACCACCTCCCTGGTGCCCCGGTCCGCCACCCTGATGGGGGAGGAGTACCAAAGCGGGGCCTCCCCCCTGGGCTTCCGCCCCGACGAGGCCCGGGAGGTCATGACCGAGGCCCTGGCCCGCCTGGAACTGGAGGCGCTGCCCAAGACCACCCTGATCCTGCCGGGATCGGCGGGGCTGGGGCCGGTGGGAGGGTACCTGCAAAAGGTGTGGCAGCAGGAACTGCGGCAGTTCATCAACCTGGAGATCGTGGAGGACGACGCCTTCCAGCAGCGGCTGGAGGCGGGGGAGTTCGAGATGGCCATCACCCCCCTGGGCAGCGAGGGGAACACCCCCATGGGGGCACTGGGGGTCTTTGCCACCGGCAACAGCCGGAATGTGGCGGGGCACCAGGACCCGGGATTCGACCTGCTGCTGGCCCAGTCCCAGACGGCGCCGGACGCCCGCCAGGCGGCGGCGCTCTGCGACCAGTGCGAAGGGATGCTGCTGGAGCAGGCGGTGGCGGTGCCGCTGTTTACCCAGCAGGGGTACTGCGCCATGGCGGCGGGTCTGGAGGGCCTGGACTACCGCAGCGACCGGATCCTGTTTGCCGGGGCAAGCAGGACCGGGGGATAAAATACAAGGAGGAGCCAGCCTGCAACGGTGGCTCCTCCGGGACAGAAAAGCCCCCCTGCTATTGGCAGAGGGACACAGGCTGTCGAAAAACTTTCCCCAAAAGCAGGGCCTGCCGGTCAAGAGGGGGAAAAAGTGTGAAAAGGGGGGGTGAAAACCCCCTCTTTTCACGTCGAGCGACCGAAGGAAGCGGATAAACCCCGCCGTAGCGGCGGGCTTCAGCTTGTCGAAAAGACTTTTTCGACAAGCTGAAGCCCCCCTGCTATTGGCAGGGGGGCAAAAAAACGGGTATTTGCTTTTCATCACGCCATGAATCCCTGGAGCACCTGGAGGAACCGCTCCTCCTGGTCCTCCGGCACGTCGGCCTGGGCGGTGATGCCGTGGTGCAGGTCCAGGCTGAGGATGCCCATGATGCTCTTGCCGTTGACGGTGTACCGGCCGCTGGAAAGGTCCACCTCAAAGTCGAACTCCCCCATCGCGGAGGTGAAGTCCTGGACCCGGCCCACTGTGGTCAGATGGATGGTCTTGGTCACCATGCTGTGTTTCCACCTCCTTACCCTCGGTTCTCTGCCCCCTATTATACATCAGTCCCTATAGTAAAGCAAGCGGCGTGGCGGCGTGCCGCCGCGGTCACGCCCTGCACGGCTGGCGGCGTGCCGCCGCTGTCGGGCCCTGCACGGCTGCTATGCAGCCTTATGTGGATGCGGGGCGATAGCGGGTGCCTGGAGTCTTGGGCTGTAAATGCTGGGACGGTGCCCTATCTCCGGCGGCGGGATTTGGATTTCTTCTCCCCTGGCTCGATCTTCTCAAAGAGGCACTGGTACTTCAGCGGCACCACACGGTCCTGGTGGTAGGAGCCGAAGAACCACCGCTGGAACCGGCAGGTCTGCTGGAACCGGTCCATAAAGGCGGTGAGGGCGTTAACCTCGCAGATGTGGCCGGTGATGCAGGAATCCACGTTGGTAGGGGCCTGGTGGGAGACCACGTAGTCCACCTGGTTGCCCCCCTCCGCCAGGCGGCGGGTCCATTCCTCGATCTCGTCGTACTGGGGCAGCTCCTGGGGCCACCAGTTTTCCCCCGCCTTGCGGAAGGAGGCGTCCTGGCTCTCCCCGCCCCCCAGGGCCAGCAGCGTCTTGTCCTGGAGGTGGAACACCTGCCCCCGGATCAGGTGGCGCAGGTTGCCGCAGATGTGGTGGACCAGGCCGCCGTTCCACTCCTCCACCGGGTACTGGGACAGCAGGTCCAGGTTGTCATGGGTGCCCTCCACGAACAGCACCTGGTACCGGCGCCTGCCGATCCAGTCCAGGACCTCTTTCTCCTCCTGGGAGCCGTTCCACAAAAAGCCGAAGTCCCCGCAGACCACCAGGGCGTCCTTCTGCCCCAGCCAGCGGAGCCTCCAGGCGCCGAAGCGCCTCTTGTCCCCGTGCATATCCCCTGTGAAATAGATCATCGTCATGTCCCCCCTTGCTCGCGTCTGGAGACCCGGAATAATGTTCATAATTTATAGGTAGGCTGGCGCCGGGAAGTATGCTATAATAGCAGGGCCGGCCCGGCTGCCGGCTGTCTTATCTTATTTTAGCGAAAAAAGGGGGACTTGTCTATATGGCGAAGGGTGTCAAGGGGTGGAAAAAATATCTGGCCCTTCTTTTGGCCGTGGCGCTGCTGGCCCCGGTCACCGCCTGGGCCAACTACGCCCCCCCCTTCCAGCCCCGGTCCCGGGGGGTCTACCTGGAGAACGTGGACACCGGGATGCTCATCTACGAGGAGAACGGGGACCAGCGGCTGGAGGCCGGGTACCTGGCCAAGCTGATGACCGCCCTGATGACGGTGGAATACATGGAGGAGAAGGGGCTGGACCTGGACGCTGAAAAGGTCCCCCTCAAGCTGTATATCCAG
This sequence comes from uncultured Angelakisella sp., assembly GCA_910585525.1. Taxonomy (GTDB): domain Bacteria; phylum Bacillota; class Clostridia; order Oscillospirales; family Ruminococcaceae; genus Angelakisella. The sequence goes on along the minus strand of CAJUFR010000040.1, from coordinate 8,936 downwards.
AACCTGGTCTACGGCAGCGCCAACCTGGGGGGGATCCTCCTGGGGGAGGAGGTGTCGGTGCGGGGGCTGCTGTACGCCATGCTGCTGCAATCCGCCAACGAGGCCACCATGATGCTGGGGGACTACATCGGGGACGGCAGCGTGGGGCACTTTGCCGACATGATGAACGACCGGGCCCGGGAGTTGGGCTGCACCGGCACCGAGTTCGCCGACCCGGCGGGGTTCCATGACGACGACCCGGCCCAGAACAGCTGGACCACCCCCCGGGACATGGGCATCATCTTCAAGGCGGTGATGGAAAACGACATCCTCCGCCAGATATTGCAGACCCGGGACTACGACATCGGCCCCACCAACAAGCACGATTCCCTGAACCAGTTCAACTACACCAATGCCCTGATGTCCACCAGCAGCGACTACTACTACGGCCCGGTGGACGGGGGATTCATCAGCGTCGTCTCCGGCCAGGACGCCGGCATCGCGGTGATGGCCTCCACCGGGGGGTACAGCTACCTGCTGGTGCTGCTGGGCACCCCGGGGGGGGAGACGCTGGCCGACACCCGGGCCACCCTTTACACCGAGGCCAAGGACCTGCTCCAGTGGGCCTTTGACAGCTTTGCGGTGCGCACCGTCATGGAGAAGGGGGAGATCATGGAGGAGGTGGAGGTGAAATACTCCTTCCTCACCGACCACATGCCGGTGGCCACCTCCGAGACCTTTATGACCCTGATGCCCAACGGGGTGGACCTTACCAGCATCCAGATGAAATACGACCTGCCGGAGGCCATCGCCGCCCCGGTGGAAAAGGGGCTGGAGATCGGGCGGCTGCACCTGATCCTGGCCGACGAGGAGATCGGATCGGTGCCGCTGATGACCACCGACTATGTGGAGGCCTCCAAATTCCTCACCTGGATGGGCTGGCTGGAGGCGTCGGTCCACACCTTCTGGTTCAAGTTCTGCGTCCTTTTCGTCCTCTCCTTCGTGGTGCTGTACACCTCGCTGCTGGTGCAGATCAACAAGCGGAAGCGGCGCCAGGGGCGGTATTCCCGGTACCACAGCCAGGGGGGACGGTACCTGTGAACAGCGGGAAAAGACGGCGGGTCACATCGACCCGCCGTCTTTTTAAAATACCGTCTCCACCACCTTCACCGCCTGGGGGGTGCTGTACCGCCAGCGGTCCATGTGCCCGCCCTGGAAGAAGTACCGCAGCGGCTGGGGGGCGGGGGCGCCGTCAAAGGCGTCCACGATGATGAGTTTGATCTTCATCTTGCCGGGGATGATGTTCTTTATGTAGACGCTGGCCTGCTGCCCCGGCGTCACCCCGGGGCAGGGCTCGGCAAGGCCCGCCAGGTTGGGGGTCAGTTCCACGAACACCCCGTATTCCTCCACGGTGCGCACCACCCCCGCCACCGTCTCCCCCGGATGGAAGAGGGCGGCGTTCTCCTCCCAGCTGCCCAGCAGTTCCTTGTGGCTGAGGCAGACCCGGCCCCCCGGCTCCAGGGACCGGACCACCGCCCGGATGTCCTCCCCCGGCCGGAACCGGTCCCGGGGGTGGGAGATGCGGGAGACCGAGATCTGGTCGATGGGGATAAGGGAGGGGATGCCGCAGCCGATGTCCACAAAGCAGCCAAAGGGCTCCAGGTGGGTGACCCGGCCGGGGATGACGTCCCCGGGGACCAGCCGCCCCAGGTAGTCCCGGCGGCACCGCTCCTGGGCCAGCCTGCGGCTGAGGACCGGGAGGACGCCCCCCTGGGGCAGCTGCCGCAGTTCCCGGACCAGGAAGGAGACCGGCTTGCCCACCCGGGAGATGATGGCGATGTCCCGGGTGGAGCCGTCGGCGATGCCCACCGCCCCCTCGGCCCGGGGGATGAGCCCCCGGCACCAGCCCAGGTCCACCACCAGGTCGTGCTGGTAGTCGCAGAGCACCGCCCGGCCCTCCAGGATGGCCTCCTGGGCCATGGCCTGGGCCAGTCCGGCGGCGGAGCCGGTGCGTCGGATATTTTCGGGGGTGTCCAGCAGGAGACCCTCCGGCAGGTAAACAGACATGGCGTGTCCTCCTCTTCTGTGGGGCCGGCGCCCATCCGGCGCGGGTACCGGCCCGTTACATCCCTGGCAGAAGCGAAGGGCCGCCAGGCAGCTACTTCCATTCTATTCGGGGAGCCGCCATCCTATTCCCCGTTGCACTGGCACACCCGCCGGGCCCCCAGGGCCGCCAGTTCCCCCATGACGAAGGCCTCCTGCTCCGGGGAGCAGGTGACGGTGACCAGCGTCCCCGCCGTGGCGGGGCCGGGGGCGGAGACCGGCCCCATGACGGCGGCAAAGGGGGCCTTGCGGGTCACCCCCTCCGCCGGCCGGTGGGTGGAGATGGAAAGGTCCAGCCCGCCCCCCTGGGCGGCGGCCAGGGCGGACGCCGCCAGCCGGGCCTCCTCCCCGCCGGGGAACACAGCCTGTATGGTGATCTTCATGGAACATGACCTCCTTGGTTTTTGACAGGGGCGTGACGCCCCCTTTGCCCTTATTGTGAGCCGCCCGCCGCCGGTTACTCCTGGAAAGATCAGTCCCGGCCCATTTGACAAATCACCTCCTCCGTGGTAAGATAGCCTGTAACTGAAAATATCCATCGACTTTGACGAGGACAAGCAGCCCATCCACCCCGGCCCACAGAGAGCGGCCCCTTTGCTGAAAGGGCCGCGGCGGGAGATGTGCGGCGTCACCTCCGAGTCCCGGCCCCAAAGGGTCTAGGACCTGTATTCATAGCCGGATGATGCAGGCAGGGCGGAAAAAGACCTGGCCTGACTGTGTCAGACGGCTGTGAATATAGGTCCCTATCCCCGGTAGGTCCCGGCGCCCCGCCCCGGCGTTACCAGGGGTCCCAAAGCGCGCGCCCGTCCGCCGGGCGCGAAAACAGGTGGTACCGCGCGTCCGCGCCCTGTTGCCCAAACGGGCAGCAGGGCTTTTTCTATCCCCCGTACGTAAAAAACGCCCCGAAAGGAGTTACAAAAAATGGCACGAGAGCTTGCAAAGGTCTACGACCCCGGTTCGGTGGAGGACCGCACCTACGCCTTCTGGCAGGAGGGGAACTTCTTCCACGCCGAGGTAGACCCGGAAAAGGAACCCTACACCATCGTCATCCCGCCCCCCAACATCACCGGTCAGCTGCACATGGGCCACGCCCTGGACCAGACCCTCCAGGATGTCCTCATCCGCTGGCGGCGGATGCAGGGGCGCAGCGCCCTCTGGCTCCCCGGCACCGACCACGCCTCCATCGCCACCGAGGCCAAGATCGTGGCCGCCATGGAGGAGGAGGGGCTGACCAAGGAGGAACTGGGCCGGGAGAAGTTCCTGGAACGGGCCTGGGCCTGGAAGGAGAAATACGGCGGCCGCATCGTGGAGCAGCTGAAGAAGCTGGGCTCCTCCTGCGACTGGGAGCGGGAGCGGTTCACCCTGGACGAGGGCTGCAACAGGGCGGTGAACGAGGTGTTCTGCCGCCTCTACGAGAAGGGGCTCATCTACCGGGGGGAGCGGATCATCAACTGGTGCCCCCACTGCCTCACCTCCATCTCCGACGCCGAGGTGGAGTACGAGGACCAGGCGGGCCACTTCTGGCATATCCGGTATCCCATCGTGGGGATGGAGGGCCAGTATATCGAGGTGGCCACCACCCGGCCGGAGACGATGCTGGGGGACACCGCCGTGGCCGTTGACCCGGAGGACGAGCGGTATGCCCACCTGGTGGGCAAAATGCTGCTCCTCCCCCTGGTGGGCAAGGAGATCCCCCTTGTTGCCGACCCCTACGTGGAGAAGGACTTCGGGACAGGCTGTGTCAAGATCACCCCCGCCCACGACCCCAACGACTTTGAGGTGGGCCTGCGCCACGGCCTGCCGGTGATCAACATCATGAACGGGGACGGCACCATCAACCAGAACGGCGGGAAATACGCCGGGATGGACCGCTACGCCGCCCGGAAGGCCATCGTGGCCGACCTGGAGGCGGCGGGGTACCTGGTGCGGGTGGAGGACTACAGCCACAACGTGGGCTGCTGCTATCGCTGCGGCACCACTGTGGAGCCCCTTGTCTCCAAGCAGTGGTTCGTGAAGATGGAGCCTTTGGCAAAGCCCGCTATTGAAGCGGTAAAGAGCGGCGAGACCAAATTCGTCCCGGAGCGGTTCGGCAAGACCTACTTCCACTGGATGGAGAACATCAAGGACTGGTGCATCAGCCGCCAGCTGTGGTGGGGCCACCGCATCCCTGCCTGGTACTGCCAGGACTGCGGTGAGGTCATGGTGGCCCGGGAGGCCCCCCATGCCTGCCCCAAATGCGGCAGCGGGAAGCTGGAGCAGGACCCCGACACCCTGGATACCTGGTTCTCCTCCGCCCTCTGGCCCTTTTCCACCCTGGGCTGGCCGGAGGAGACCCCGGAACTGAAATACTTCTACCCCACCAACACCCTGGTCACCGCGTACGATATCATCTTCTTCTGGGTGGCCCGGATGATCTTCTCCGGCTGCGAGCAGATGGGCAAGACCCCCTTCGACACCGTCCTCATCCACGGCCTGGTCCGGGACGCCCAGGGGCGGAAGATGTCCAAATCCCTGGGCAACGGCATCGACCCCCTGGAAATCATCCAGCAGTACGGCGCCGACACCCTGCGGTTCGCCCTGGCCACCGGGAACAGCCCCGGCAACGACATGCGCTTTTCCGACGAGAAGGTGAAGGCCAGCCGGAACTTCGCCAACAAGATATGGAACGCCAGCCGGTTCCTGCTGATGAACCTGGACGAGAGCATCACCGTCTCCCGGCTGCCGGAGACGCTGGAGACCGAGGACAAGTGGGTGGTGAGCCTCTACAACACCCTGGTGAAGGAGGTCACCGACAACCTGGAGCGGTTTGAACTGGGCATCGCGGTGCAGAAGCTGTACGACTTCATCTGGGACGTGTTCTGTGACTGGTACATCGAACTTGCCAAGACCCGCCTCCAGGCCGGTGGCGACAAGGCCCGGAGCGTCCAGCAGGTGCTGGTGTATGTCCTGGGAAATACCCTGAAGCTGCTGCACCCCTTCATGCCCTTTATCACCGAGGAGATCTGGCAGTCGCTGCCCCACGCCGGGGAGGGTCCCAGCATCATGGTGGCCAAGTGGCCGGTCTACGACCCGGCCCTCTCCTTCGCCCGGGAGGAGGCGGACTTCCAGAAGGTGATGGACATCATCAAGGCCATCCGTAACCAGCGGGCGGAGATGAACATCCCCCCGGCCAAGAAGGCCAAGGTCTACATCGAGACAGCGGAGACAGGGGTGTTCCGGGATGGCGCCCCCTTCCTGGAGCGGCTGGCCTCGGCCCAGTCGGTGGAGGTGGGGGAGAGGTTCGACCTCCCCGGGGCGGTGCAGGTGGTGACACCGGCGGCCAAGGCCTACATCCCCATGGAGCAGCTGATCGACCGGGAAAAGGAACTGGCCCGGCTGCAAAAGGAGAAGGAGAAGTGCCTCAGCGACATCGCCTTTGTGGAAAAGAAGCTGCAAAACCAGGCCTTTGTGGCTAAGGCCCCCGCCCAGGTGGTGGAGGCCGAGCGGAAGAAGATCCAGGTGAGCCAGCAGCATCTGGCAAAGCTGGAGGAGTCTATCGCGGCGCTGGGATAAAATGAGCCAGGGCGGCGGGACAGGTGTTGACTGTCCCGCCGCCCTTTTTATGAGACCAAAGCAAAAAACCACCGCCACAAACTGCACAAAACAGCCCATGACGGTGGTTTTCTGGCACCCCCGGCGAGGATCGAACTCACAACTAACCCTTAGGAGGGGTTTGTTATATCCATTTAACTACAGGGGCAGACGACGCTCCTCTAAAGCCCTCCTATTTTAGCACGCCCCCCGGGCTTTGTCAATTCCGCCGGGCCCCGGCCAAAAACTGCGCCGGGGGACTTTTATTTTTCTGCCAAAAATGGTATATTAGTAATGTATTGAGCAAGACCGGCCCTCCCCTGCCCCGGCGGGGGAGAAAAAACGGGAGCCGGCCTTGGCCGCCGCTGCGGCAGAAAAGGAAGCGATTGATGATATGAAACGAGAAAAATCCTGCGGAGCCCTGGTCGTCCGCAAAAACGGAGAAAACTTTGATCTGGTGCTGCTCCGCCACCGGTTTGGCGGCCACTGGTCCTTCCCCAAGGGCCACGTGGAGGCCGGGGAGAGCGAGCGGCAGACCGCCCTGCGGGAGGTCCGGGAGGAGACCGGCCTGGCCATCCGGCTGCTGGACGGCTTCCGGGAGAGCGTGGAGTATTTCCCCAAGCCCGGGGTGAAGAAGCAGGTGGTCTACTTCCTGGGGGAGGCCCTGGGGGATGAACTGGTGCCCCAGGAGGAGGAGATCAGCGAACTGATATGGACCCCCCTCCTGGAGGCCGCCGGCCTGGTGACCTTTGCCAACGACAAGCGGCTCATCCGCCTGGCCAAACGGCGGCTGGGCCTGCCGGAGGAGCCATCCGCCCGCCGCCGCCCCTACCGCCGCCCCGGCAGGCGGCCCGGCCGGTAGGACCGCCCCCCACACCAGCGCCAAAGGAGGAGACATCATGTTTAACCGTCCGCCTGCCGGGATGGGGGGAGGGAGGCTCGCCCGCAACCCCGCCCGCACCATCTGCCTCAGCTTTCTGCTCATCATCGCGGTGGGGACGCTGCTGCTGATGATGCCCTTCTCCGCCCGCTCCGGGCGGTTCACCCCGCCCCTGGACGCCCTCTTCACCGCCACCTCCGCCACCTGCGTCACCGGGCTGGTGGTCTACGATACCTGGAGCCACTGGTCCGGCGTCGGCCAGGGGATCATCCTGGTCCTCATCCAGGTGGGGGGGCTGGGGCTGGTGACCATGGGCTCCTTTTTCAACGTCCTGGTGGGGCGCAGGATGGGGCTGCACACCGCCGACCTGGCCAAGGAATCGGTGAACAGCGATTCCTTCGCCGGGGTGCGGCATATGCTGCGCACCGTCATCATCGGCACCCTGCTGGTGGAACTGCTGGGGGCCGCCGCCCTGGCCTGCACCTTCATCCCCAGGATGGGGCTCCAGGAGGGGGCCGTCAACTCGGTCTTTACCTCCGTCTCCGCCTTCTGCAACGCCGGCTTCGACCTGATGGGGCAGGAGGGGACCCCCTTCTCCTCCCTCACCGCCTTCACCGAGAACTGGGCGGTGACGCTGCCGGTGATGCTGCTGGTCATCCTGGGGGGGCTGGGCTTCGTGGTGTGGGACGACCTGCTCCGCTGGCGCAGGACCCGTACCGTCACCCTCCACACCTGGCTGGTGCTGCGCCTTACCGGGGCGCTGCTGCTGCTGGGCTTTTTCGCTTTCCTGCTGCTGGAGTGGAGCAACCCCGGCACCCTGGGGCCCCTCTCCCTGGGGGGGAAACTCAACGCCGCCCTCTTCCACTCGGTCAGCTGCCGGACGGCGGGGTTCAACACCGTGGACCTGGCCGCCCTCACCGGGGAGTCCAAGTTCCTCTCGGTCCTGCTGATGTTCGTGGGCGCCGCCCCCGCCGGCACCGGCGGCGGCATCAAGATCACCACCGTTGCGGTGGTGGTGATGACCGTCCTCTGCGTCCTCCGTGGGGAGGAGGACACCATCATCCAGCGGCGGAAGGTGGAGAAGCAGGCGGTCTACCGGGCGCTGTCCCTCCTCTCCATGGGCATCCTCATCGTGGCGGCCTCCACCTTGGCGATCCTTCTGGCCATGGGGGGGCGGTTCGACGCCATCGACGTGGTGTTCGAGGAGACCTCCGCCTTCGCCACCGTGGGCCTGTCGGTGGGCATCTCCGGGGCGGCGGGGCCCCTTAGCAAGATCGTGCTGATCCTCAACATGTTCCTGGGCCGTGTGGGGCTGCTCTCCCTGGCCCTGGCCCTGGCCATGAAGAGCGGCGGGAAGAAGGAGGTCCTGCCCTCGGGGCGGATCCTGATCGGATAAATTATCTAGTAAGGAGGGTACCATCCATGAAGCTAGCCGAAGCGCTGACCCTGCGGGGGGACCTGCAAAAGCGGGCCGCCCAACTCCACGCCCGTCTCAACAACAACGCCAAGGTCCAGGAGGGGGAATCCCCCGCCGAGGACCCCCGGGAGTTGCTGACCGAACTGGACGGGGTGATGGCCCAGCTGGAGGACCTGATCACCCGGATCAACCTCACCAACAGCGCCCCCCTGCCGGAGGGCGGCAGCATCACGGCGCTGCTGTCCAGGCGGGACTGTCTGAGCCGCAAGGTGGAGGTCCTTCGGGACTTCCTGGCCTGCGCCAGTTCCCTGGTGAACCGCTCCACCCGGGGGGAGATCAAGGTCCGCAGCACCGTCAAGGTGCCGGAGCTGCAAAAGCAGGTGGACGCCCTTTCCCGGCAGCTGCGGGAGTTGGATGTGAGGCTCCAGGGCCTCAACTGGACCATCGAGTTGAAGGAGTAGCATCACCGGCTGGTAGCTGCTCCGGGGGGCGGGCGCCATCTCTTGCGGCTGAGAATGAGCCGCGCCATGGTAATGTGTTCGGGGCACGCATCGGGTCCGAATCCCGGCTTTTCCAAAGGCCCAGCACAGAGCACACTGGCACCATTTTTTCGGGCACACCGCACCACCAGGCGCCGGTCCCGGGGCAGCGAGGGTGGGACAGGGGTATGAAAAACAGAAAGACGGCGGGGAGGAGAAAAAAATTTTCCTCCCCATCTTGACTTTTCCGCCGGTTTGAGAGATAATATCATTGTTGTCCCCGTGCGGATGTAGTTCAATGGCAGAATTCCAGCTTCCCAAGCTGGTCACGCGGGTTCGATTCCCGTCATCCGCTCCAGCGGGGTGCCCCCGCGGGCACGCCCTGCAAGCCCCCCTCTTTTGAGGGGGGCTTACTTTTGTGGGGGGTTTTTAGCGGGTGCCTGGAGACATGGGCTGTCGGTCAAGAGGGGGAAAAAGTGTGAAAAGGGGGGCTAAAAGCCCCTCTTTT